>DATINN010000775.1:0-2026 GCA_035474175.1 Mycobacteriales bacterium
TGAGCCGGGTCGCCGCGCCGCCCTCGGTGCCGGCCGCGTAGACCTCGGGGTTGCCGTCCCGCCAGCTCGTCCAGGCCACCTGGGACCCGTCGCGGGAGAAGCGCGGGTAGCTGACCGGCACGTCGTCGGCGGTCAGCCGCCAGGCCCGTCCGCCCGCGGCCGGCGCGAGCCAGACGTCGTCGCCGGCCGTGAAGGTGAGCAGGTCTCCGTGGATGTGCGGGTACCGCAGGTAACCGGCTGCCATCAGGCGGTACCCCGCGAAGCCGGTGCTGCTCGCGGAGGGAGCGGCGGGCGGACCCGGGACGGACCTGTCGCCGGGTCGGCCGGCACCTTGGGCGGCTGCTTCTCCAGCGCCTCGAGCACGAGCCGCACCGCGGTCTCCAGCTGCGGGTCGTGCCCCGCGGCCCAGTCGTCCGGCGTGAGCAGCACCTCCACGTCCGGGTCGACGCCGTAGTTCTCCACGCCCCAGCCGTACTCGTCGAACGAGAACGCGTAGCGCGGCACGGTCATGTGGGTGCCGTCGACCAGCTCGTGTCCGGGGACGCCGTCGATACCGACCACACCGCCCCAGGTGCGGGTACCGACCACCGGGCCGAGGCCGAGCAGCTTGATCGCGGCCGTGACGATGTCCCCGTCGGACCCGGCGAACTCGTCGGCCACGGTGACCACCGGGCCGCGCCGCCCGTCCTGGGGATACGACGACGGCCGGATCCAGCGTCCATGATCCCAGCCGATGACACGGCGGGCCAGCTTCTCCACCACCAGCTGGGAGATGTGCCCGCCGCCGTTCCCGCGCACGTCCATGACCAGCGCGTCGAAACCCATCTCGGTGCGCAGGTCGCGGTGCAAGTCGGCCCAGCCCTCGCCGACCATGTTCGGGATGTGCAGGTAGCCGATCCGGCCGTCGCCGAGCTCGCGGACCAGGCGCCGCCGCCCGGCCACCCAGTCCTGGTAGCGCAGCCGCCGCTCGTCGCGCAGCGGCACGACCACGACGCGGCGCCGCACCTCGGGATCGGCACCCTGCGGGCGTATCCCCAGCTCGACGGGCTTGCCGACCGTGCCGGCCAGGAGCGGCGCGGGACCGAGCAGCGGATCGACCGGCCGTCCGTCCACCGCGATCAGCTCGTCGCCGGCCTTGATCACCACGCCGGGCGCCTCGAGCGGCGAGCGCGCCCGCGGGTCGGACGTCTCCCCCGGCAGCACCCGGTCCACCAGCCAGCGGCCGGCCGGGTCGCGGGAGATGTCCGCGCCGAGCAGCCCGACGGCGGCCGGGTCGGGGCCAGACCCGCGGAAGTCCTGGCCGGCCCGGGTGATGTAGGCGTGCGAGGTGCCCAGTTCGGCCACTGTCTCCCACATCAGGTCGGTGAAGTCGTCGGCGCCCCGGATCCGGTCCAGCAGCGGCCGGTAGCTGTCGAGCACCGCGTCCCAGTCGACGCCGGACATGCCGGGGTTCCAGAAGTCGCGCCGCATCAGCCGGCCGGCCTCGGCAAAGGCGTGCTGCCACAGCGCGGCCGGGTCGGCCTGGAACCTGGCCCGGGACAGGTCGACGGTGACCGACTCGGACGAGCCGTGGTCCTCCTTCTGCTCGGACGGCAGGATCTGCAGCTCGTCCTGATCCTTGACCACGAGCCGGGTGCCGTCGCCGCTGACGTCGAACCAGTCGAGCTCGCCGACCAGCTCGGCGACTTCGCGCTTGCGCAGGTCGAACCGCTCCAGAACCGGCGGCGGCGCGTCGTCCTCGGGGCTGGCGGCACCCTCGCCGAGCACCCCGGCGACTGGCTCGCGCAGCCAGGCAAGCCCGCCCTTCACCGCGCGCAGCGACGAGTACCTGGCTTCGACCACGGGGACGCCCACCACGCGACCCGAGATACCGTCGGCGTCGACGGATACCTCGGTACGTTCGGGGCTATCGTCTGTGTCTTTGTCCTTGTCCGGGGCGGCCGGGTCCTGGCCCAGCGGCCGGCCGCCCGGCAGCGGACCGAACGGCGACGGGGTCTCGGCCGCCAGCGGCACCAGGTAGGGACGG
>DATINN010000776.1:0-2028 GCA_035474175.1 Mycobacteriales bacterium
CGCCGGGCCAGGCCCGGGGGCTCGGCCGGGGGCGGCGGGGGGGGTGGCGGCTCCTCCGGGAGCCCGTAGCCCGGCGGCTGCACGGCGACGGCCGCGGCCCGCGACGACCCGGGCGTGCCGGTCGGGACGGCCGCCAGCCCCGGGCCGATCTGCTTCGACCCCTCGAGCGGGTCCGGCCGCAGCGGCGTGTTGCACCGAACACAGGCCGGCGCACCCGGCGGATTCAGGGTCAAGCACGTCTTACAGGTCATACCGTCCGGCACGGGTCAGACCGTACCGGCTGCGCGGTCAGGACCGCGGCGGCCGGAGCGCTCAGACCGTGCCGGCGGAGGCGACCACCCCGCGGCGGACCGCCGTGACCGCCTCGCGGGCCGAGCGGGCCAGCGCCGAGCCCGGGCCGGCGACCGCGGCGAGCTGCTCCAGCAGGTCGAGCAGCTGCTTGCTCCAGCGCACGAAGTCGCCCGCCGACAGCTCCTGCCCGGCCGTGGCCGAGGAGCTGAGCACCCGGTCCAGCGACTCCCCGCGGGCCCACCGGTACGCGGCCCAGGCGAAGCCCGGGTCCGGCTCCCGGGTCAGCTCCAGCCCGTGCCGCTGCTCGTCGGCCTCCAGGTCCGTCCACAGCCGCCGGGTCTCCTCCAGCGCCTCCCGGACCTGCCCCTCGGGCAGCCGTACCGGCGCCTCGGCCTCCCGGCGGGACTCGTAGACCAGCGCCGAGACGGCCGCGGCGAGCTCGGCCGCGGACAGCGGCTCCCACACCCCGGCCCGCAGGCACTCGGCGATGAGCAGGTCGGACTCGGACCAGATCCGGGCCAGCTGCCGGCCGGCGTCGGTGACCCCGCCGGCCTCCTTCCCGGCGCCGGCCAGGTAGCCGCGGGCGGTGAGCAGCGCGCAGACCCGGTCGAAGGTGCGGGCGATGGAGTGGGTGCGGTTCTCCACCCGGTGCCGCAGCGCGGCGGTGTCGCGGCGCAGCCGCTCGTACCGCTCGGCCCAGCGGGCGTGCTCCTCCCGGTCGGCGCAGCCGTGGCAGGGATGCTGGCGGATCTCCCGCCGCAGCCGGGCGATCTCGGCGTCGTCGGCGGCCGCGGACCGGCCCTTGCGCCGGACCGGCGCGTCCTCCGGCCGGGCGTTGCGCAGCGACGAGGCCAGGTCGCGGCGGGCCTGGGGCGAGCGGTGGTCGAAGTGCTTGGGCACCTTGACCCGGGCCAGCGGCTCGACCGGGGTCGGGAAGTCGATCGGGGACAGCCGGCCGGCCCACCGGTCCTCGGTCACCACCAGCGGGCGGGTCTCCCGGGCCGGGTGCACCCCCGGGTCGACCACGACCGCCATCCCGGACCGGCGCCCGCTCGGCACCCGGATCACGTCGCCGGGCTGCAGCCGCTCCAGCGACTGCTCGGCCGCGGCCCGGCGCTGGGCCGCGCCCTCCCGGGACAGCGCCGCCTCCCGGTCCTTCAGCGCCGTCCGCAGCGCCGCGTACTCGGCGAAGTCGCCGAGGTGGCAGTGCATCGACTCGCCGTACCCGGCCAGGGCCTCGTCGTTGCGGTCGACCTGCCGGGCCAGCCCGACCACGGCCCGGTCGGCCTGGAACTGCGCGAACGAGCGCTCCAGCAGCTCCCGGGCCTGGGCCCGGGACAGCTGCCGGGACAGGTTCACGGCCATGTTGTACGAGGGCCGGAACGACGAGCGCAGCGGGTACGTCCGGGTGCTCGCGAGACCGGCGACCTGCTCCGGGTCGACGCCGGGGGCCCAGAGCACGACCGCGTGCCCCTCGACGTCGATGCCGCGCCGCCCCGCCCGCCCGGTCAGCTGGGTGTACTCCCCCGGCGTCACGTCGGCGTGCGTCTCGCCGTTGAACTTGGTCAGCCGCTCCAGCACGACCGAGCGGGCCGGCATGTTGATGCCCAGCGCCAGCGTCTCGGTCGCGAACACGGCCTTGACCAGCCCGCGCGCGAACAGCTCCTCGACCGTCTCCTTGAACGTCGGGATCAGCCCGGCGTGGTGGGCGGCGACGCCGCGCTGCAGCCCGTCCAG
>DATINN010000777.1:0-2649 GCA_035474175.1 Mycobacteriales bacterium
GGTCGCCGACCAGCGGGCGGGCCAGCCAGGCCGGCACGTGCCGGGGCGGCTTGGCCCCCAGCTCGGCGCAGAGCACCGGCAGGAAGTCGCGGACCGCGGCCGGCTCGTCGTCGCACACGTTGTAGACCCCGGCGGCGCCGCGCGAGACCGCCGCCACCGTGGCCGAGGCGGCGTCGTCGATGTGGCAGAAGGACCAGATGCCGCCGCCGTCGCCGACGATCGGGAACTTGCGACGCCGCACCAGCTCGGTGTGCGGGCCGCCGGGCGACAGCGACGTGCCCGGCCCGTAGAAGCCGCCGTAGCGCAGGGCCAGCCCCTCGCCGTAGCCGGTGACCGCCGCCTCCAGGTGCTTGATCGCGGCCAGCGAGCTGACCGCGCCCGGCACCGGGTCCGGGTCGAGCGGGTCGGTCTCGGTCTTCACCGGCCCGCCGGTCCGCGCGTACGGCCAGCCGCCGAAGCTCTGCGCCACCACCCGGCCCACCCCGGCCGCCCGCCCCGCGGCCAGCAGGTTGTCGGTGCCCTCGGTGCGCAGCCGGTTGGTCATCTCGAAGCCGTGGGAAAACTTGCGGAAGCTGCCGATCCCGGACAGCGCCGTCAGCTGGTGCACGATCACGTCCGGGCGGGCGGCCGCGACCGCGGCGGCGACCGCCGCCGCGTCCAGCGGGTCGAGCACCACCGGCTCCGCGCCCAGGAACCGCAGCCGGTCGGCCTTGTCCGGGTGCCGGGTCGTGCCGAGCACGGTGTGCCCGGCGGCGGCCAGCAGCGGGACGAGCCGGGTGCCGATGGCGCCGGTGGCACCGGCGAGGAAGATACGCATGACTGCTCCGTTTCGCTGACGGGTGTGTCGGCACCGGAGACGGGACGGTCGCGACGGGCGTGACACCGAGCGGCACGAGGGCGGCGTGATGACGGACACATGGGCACCGGAGGACCTGCGCGGCTACGCCTTCGCGGTCGCGTACCGGATGCTCGGCAGCGTCAGCGAGGCCGAGGACGTGGTGCAGGAGGCCATGCTGCGGCTGCACGCGGCCGACCGGTCCGAGGTCCGGTCGCCGACCGCGTACACGGCCACGGTGACGACCCGGCTGGCGCTGGACGAGCTGCGCTCGGCCCGGGCCCGCCGCGAGCGGTACGTCGGGACCTGGCTGCCGGAGCCGGTGCTGGGCGAGGCCGACCCGGCCGAGCGGGTGGAGCTGCGGGAGTCGCTGGCGGCGGCGTTCCTGCTCGTGCTGGAGACGCTGGGCCCGGTCGAGCGGGCCGTGTTCGTGCTGCACGACCTCTTCGACGTGCCGTACGGGGAGGTCGCCGAGGTGGTCGACCGGACCGAGGTGGCCTGCCGGCAGATCGCGGCCCGGGCCCGGCGGCACGTGGCCGCGCGGCAGCAGCGGTTCGACCCGCCGGCGGCGGAGCGGGACCGGCTGGTGCGCCGGTTCCTGGCCGCGATCGAGGCCGGCGACGTGGCCGGGCTGGAGCGGATGCTGGCCGCGGACGTGACCTTCCACGGCGACGGCGGCGCCAGCGGCCTGGGCATCAAGCACCCGGTGCCGGGCCCGCTGCGGGTGGCCCGGCTGCTGGCCGGCATCGTCCGGCAGGCCCGGCGCTACGGGCTGCGGCTGGACCCGGCCGTGGTCAACGGCGGGCCGGGGGCGCGGGTGGTGGACCAGGAGGACCGGCTGCTCAACGTGTTCGCGCTGGACGTCCGGGACGGGCAGGTGGTCGCGGTCCGCTCGGTGATCAACCCGGACAAGCTCCGCCACCTCGGCCCGCTCATCGACCCGGCCGAGCTGGCCTCGCGCTAGGCCGGCGGGAAGGCGTAGTAGACCGCGGCCATGTCCTCCTCGCCGTGGTCCGCGGCGGCCCGGCGATACGCCGCGGCCAGCCCGGCCAGCACGTCGTCGCCGACCCCGGCCCCGCGGGCGGCGGCCAGGATCAGCTCGACGTCCTTGGCCGCGCCGTCGAGGGTGAACGACGGCGGGAACTCGCCCTTGGCGATGAGGTCGCCCTTCATGTGCAGGTACGGATTGTCGGCCGCGCCGCCCCGGATCGCCTCCGCGAACAGCCCGGGGTCGATGCCGAGCCCCTGCGCCAGCGCGTACGACTGGCCCACGGCGGCGTTGACCGAGGAGATCCAGGCGTTGCAGACCAGCTTGAGCGCGCTGGCGGCACCGAGCGACGGTCCGGCGTTGACCGACCGGGCCGAGTAGCCCTCGATCACCGGCCGGGCCGCCTCGACCGACGCCTCGTCGCCGGACAGCAGCGCGACCAGCGTGCCCTGCTCGGCCGGGCCCTTGGTGCCCAGCACCGGCGCGTCGACCAGCCTCAGCCCGCGCCCGGCGGCCAGCGCCGCGACCTCGAGCATGCCCTCCGGGCCGATGGTGGAGGCCTGCAGCCAGACCGCGTCCGTCTTCCGGGCCGAGGCCGCGGTGAGGACGTCCAGCACGGCGGCGGTGTCGAAGAGCATCACCAGCACGACCTCGGCGCCGGCGACGGCCTCGGCCGCGGTGCCGGCCACGGTCGCGCCGTCGTCGGCCAGCGGCGCCGCCTTCGCGGCCGTCCGGTTCCAGACGGTCACGGCGTGACCGGCCCGCAGCAGCGAGCGGGCCATCCCGGCGCCCATGATCCCGGTCCCGAGCACGGTGACGTTCACGG
>DATINN010000778.1:0-2545 GCA_035474175.1 Mycobacteriales bacterium
ATCGCCCGGCGGCCGGCCAGCACCACCGTCGACGACCTGCTGAACACCGAGGTTCCGTACTAGACCTCGGCGGATCAATTGCCGGGCGGTGCCGCGATACCGCGAAGCGCCGTGCTCCTTCCCGCCCACCCCCACGCCGACCGGACGGGTGCTGACCGGCCCGTCCTCAGCCGCGTGCGGGAAGGGGAGCGCGGGGGGACATCCCGGGGCGGAACATCCTCGTCGCTGGTACCGCGGCAAGCTCGACGGGCAGGGTGACCGTCTGCCCGGGGCAGCGGTCCGGGGGTATTCGGCGCAGGTCCGCATGCCTGCTCCGCCCCGGCGCGCCGCACCATGAGCCTCTTCCGCCCGGCAAGATCCACGAGACTAGCCCAGCCAACGGTGGTGGCACCCGGATGAAGACCATATGTAGTTCGTGTGGAGAGCGCGTCCGGTAAAGCTGCGGCACAAGTCTGGGCTGGTCAGGAGCCGCCGATCGCGGCGGTGATGATCTCGCGGGCCTGGTCCTGGATGGCGGCGAGGTGCTCCGGGCCGCGGAAGGATTCGGCGTACAGCTTGTAGACGTCCTCGGTGCCGGACGGGCGGGCGGCGAACCAGCCGGAGCCGGCGACCACCTTGAGCCCGCCGATCGGCGCGCCGTTCCCCGGCGCGGTCGTCAGCGCCGCGGTGATCGGCTCGCCCGCGAGCTCGGTCGCGGCAACCTGCTCGGGGGAGAGCCTGGCCAGCGCTTCCTTCTGCTCCCGGCTGGCCGCGGTGTCGACGCGCGCGTAGGCCGGGTCGCCGTACCGGGACGTCAGGTCCTGATAGAGCTCGGACGGCGAGTGCCCGGTCACCGCGGTGATCTCGGAGGCGAGCAGGGCCAGGATGATCCCGTCCTTGTCCGTGGTCCAGACCGAGCCGTCCCGCTGCAGGAACGAGGCCCCGGCGCTCTCCTCGCCGCCGAAGGCCACCGAACCGTCGAGCAACCCGGGCACGAACCACTTGAACCCGACCGGGACCTCCAGCAGCTCCCGGTTCAGGCCCTCCGCCACTCGGTCGATCATCGAGGAGCTGACCAGCGTCTTCCCCACGGCGGCCGTGGCCGGCCAGCCGTCCCGGTGCCGGTACAGGTAATCGATGGCGACCGCGAGGTAGTGGTTGGGGTTGAGCAGCCCGGCGTCCGGCGTGACGATGCCGTGCCGGTCCGCGTCGGTGTCGTTCCCGGTCGCGACGGCGAACTCGTGCTGCCGGCCGATCAGCGCGGCCATGGCGAACGGCGAGGAGCAGTCCATCCGGATCTTGCCGTCCCAGTCCAGCGTCATGAACCGGAAGGTGGCGTCCACCGCCGGGTTGACGACGGTCAGGTCGAGACCGTACCGGTCGCCGATCTCGCCCCAGTAGGCCACGCTCGCCCCGCCGAGCGGGTCGGCGCCGATGCGGACCCCGGCCGTCCTGATCGCGGCCAGGTCCACGACCTGTCCGAGCGCCGCCACGTAGCTGTCGAGGAAATCGAACTTCCCGGCGGCCGAGACCGCGCGGGCGCTGGAGACACGGCGCACCCCCTTCAGCCCGTCCGCCAGCAGCTCGTTCGCCCGGTCCTGGATCTGCCGGGTGATGTCGGTTCCGGCCGGCCCGCCGTCGGGCGGGTTGTACTTGAAGCCGCCGTCCGGCGGCGGGTTGTGCGACGGGGTGACCACGATCCCGTCGGCGCGCGGGCCCGCCTCCGCCGCGTTATGCGCCAGGATCGCGCGGGACACGGCGGGCGTCGGCGTGTAGCCGCCGCGCACGTCGACCATGACGCGGACCTCGTTGGCCGCGAGCACCTCCAGCGCGCTGACCTGCGCGGGCTCGGAGAGCGCGTGCGTGTCGGCGCCCAGGTACAGCGGGCCGTCGATCCCCTGGCTGGCCCGGTACTCGCAGATCGCCTGGGTGGTGGCCAGGATGTGGTCCTCGTTGAACGTCGCCGTGAACGCCGACCCCCGATGTCCCGACGTGCCGAACGACACCCGCTGCACGGGATCGCCGGGATCGGGGTGCACCGTGTAGTACGCGGTGACCAGCTTCGCGACGTCTACCAGGTCTTCGGCGGCAGCGGGCTGCCCGGCGCGCGGGTCTGTCATGCCGCCCATCCTGGCACGCCGGGCAGGCGCTGAACACGCTTGCCCGGCATGGTGTCAGCCGGACGGCGGCCCGGCCGGGTGGTACGGCCGCCCGTCGAAGATGTTGCCGAACGTTTCCGGCTGGATCGCCGGCCCGGTCACGACGTCGACCGGGCGGACGACCGCCGGGGCCGGATTACCCGGGCAGGACCCGGCGTACCCGCCGGCGGCAGCGATCGGCCAGCACTTTGGCCAGGCTCATGGTGTCCAGGTCGCGGACGATCTCCTCAGCGGCCTGGCCGCCCGCCCCGCCGGCGATGAAGGCGCCGATCGTGGCGCGGACGGCGGCCTCGACGGGCACCATCGGCGGCGCGGACCCGTCGCCCGCGGCCGGGTCCGGCCCGTCCACGGCTCGTTCCGGCCCGCCGGGGGTTAGGTCCAGTCCGTCGCCGGGTAGTTTGCCCAGC
>DATINN010000779.1:0-2618 GCA_035474175.1 Mycobacteriales bacterium
AGCCGCGTGCGCTCGCGCTCGGACGCGCGATCGGCACGCACCTCCTCGGGCACCGCCAGGTCGGCGCCGAGGTCGAAGAGATCGTTCTGGATGCGGCCGAGCCAGCCGTCGAACCCGTCGGGCAGGTCGAGCGTGCGGGCAACGCCGAGCAGCGCGCCGAGCTCGTCGACCGTGCCGAAGGCCTCGATCCGCGGGTGATCCTTCGCGGCGCGGCCGCCGCCGAGAAGCCCGGTCGTGCCGTCATCGCCTGCTGCTTGCCGGTCGCGGTGTCCTTGGCCGACACGTGCACGATGCCGTTGGCGTCGATGTCGAAGGTGACCTCGATCTGCGGGACGCCGCGCGGCGCCGGCGGCAGGCCGGTCAGCTCGAACATGCCGAGCTTCTTGTTGTACGCCGCCATCTCGCGCTCGCCCTGGTAGACCTGGATCTGCACCGAGGGCTGGTTGTCGTCGGCCGTGGTGAAGACCTCCGACCGCTTGGTCGGGATCGTGGTGTTGCGCTCGACCAGCTTGGTCATCACGCCACCCTTGGTCTCGATGCCCAGCGACAGCGGGGTGACGTCGAGCAGCAGGACGTCCTTGACCTCGCCCTTGAGCACGCCGGCCTGCAGCGCGGCGCCGACCGCGACGACCTCGTCCGGGTTGACGCCCTTGTTGGGCTCCCGGCCGCCGGTCAGCTCGCGCACGACGTCGGTCACGGCCGGCATCCGGGTGGAGCCGCCGACCAGCACGACGTGGTCGATCTTCGCGACGTCCATCTTGGCGTCGCGGACGACCTGCTGGAACGGGCCCTTGACCCGGTCGAGCAGGCTCTGGGTCAGCCGCTGGAACTCCGAGCGCGACAGGGTCACGTCCAGGTGCAGCGGGCCGTCCGCGCCGGCCGTGATGTAGGGCAGGATGATGCTGGTCGACTGCGCGCCGGAGAGCTCGATCTTCGCCTTCTCCGCGGCCTCCTGCAGCCGCTGCATCGCCATCTTGTCCTTGGACAGGTCGATGCCGTTCTGCGCGTTGAACTTCTGCACCAGCCAGCCCACGATGGCCTGGTCCCAGTCGTCGCCGCCGAGGTGGTTGTCACCCGCGGTCGCCTTGACCTGGATCAGACCCTCCTCGATCTCCAGCAGGGAGACGTCGAAGGTGCCGCCACCGAGGTCGAAGACCAGGATGGTCTGCTCCTTCTCCCCCTTGTCCAGCCCGTACGCCAGAGCGGCGGCGGTCGGCTCGTTGATGATCCGCAGCACGTTGAGGCCCGCGATCGTGCCGGCCTCCTTGGTGGCCTGCCGCTGCGCGTCCTCGAAGTAGGCCGGGACGGTGATCACCGCGTCGGTGACCTCCTCGCCCAGGTAGGCCTCCGCGTCCCGCTTCAGCTTCTGCAGCACCCGCGCGCTGATCTCCTGCGGGGTGTAGTTCTTCCCGTCGATCTCCTGCTTCCAGTCGGTGCCGATGTGGCGCTTGACCGACCGGACGGTCCGATCCACGTTGGTGACTGCCTGGCGCTTGGCGACCTCGCCGACCAGGACCTCGCCGTTCTTGGCGAAGGCGACCACGGACGGAGTGGTCCGCGAGCCCTCCGCGTTGGCGATGACCGTGGGCTCGCCGCCCTCCAGGACGGCGACCACCGAGTTGGTGGTGCCGAGGTCGATGCCGACCGCTCGTGCCATTATTGGTCCCTTTCCCTGACGTACGTGGGGGTGTAGCAGCAGAGCTGAGCGTACCCAACTCAAGCTTTCTGCTCACTCCAACGGGGACCTAGCCGGCTATGTTCCCGGTCACGAGAGGTTCTGTGGCGGCGGCCGGCGGCCGGCCGGGGAACCCGGGCGAGGCCGGGACCCGGAGCACGAAGCGCGCCCCGCTCGGGGCGTCCTCGCAGGTCAGGTCGCCGTGGTGGGCGCGGGCGACGGCCCGGGCGATCGGCAGGCCCAGCCCGTTGCGGCCCGGCCCGGCATCCAGCCGGACGAACCGCTCGAAGACCCGGTCCCGCGCGTCCGGCGGCACCCCGGGTCCGTCGTCGGTCACCTCCACGGTGACCTGCCCGTTCCGGTGGGAGACGGCGAAGCGCACCTGCCCGGCCTCCCGCCGGGCGTTGTCGGCCAGGTTGGTCAGCACCCGGGTCAGCTGCTCCGGGTCGCCCTGCACCGGCGCCGGCCCGGCCGCCCGGGTCCGGACGTCGGCGCCGAGCAGCCGCTGGGCCGCGGCCACCTCCTCGGCCAGCACGGCCAGGTCGACCGGCTGCCGGCGCAGCTCCCGCTGCGGGTCGGTCCCGTCCAGGCGGGCCATCAGCAGCAGGTCGTCGACCAGCCGGCCGGCCCGGCGGGCCTCCCGGACCATCGCCACCAGCCGGCGCTCCCGCTCGGCCCGGTCCGGGTCGTCCCGCAGCAGCGAGTCGGCCGCCGCGATCACCCCGGCCACGGGGGTGCGCAGGTCGTGCGAGGCGTCGGCCAGGAAGCCGCGCATCCGCAGCTCCGAGGCCTCCAGCGCGTCCAGCATCCCGTCCAGGGCGACGGCCGTACGGCCCAGCTCGGTGCCGGGCCGGCTCGGGCGCAGCCGCTCCCCCCGGTTGCCGGCGGCGATCCGGCCGGCCACCGCGGCCACCCGGGACAGCGGCGCCAGCGCGCCCGAGAC
>DATINN010000780.1:0-7963 GCA_035474175.1 Mycobacteriales bacterium
CCCGCCCGTCGGGCCCGCCCGTCAGGCCCGCCCGTCGGGCCGGCCCGTCGGGCCGGGCGGCCCGACCGTCAGGCGGAGCGGCCCGCTTCGGCCGCGTCCCGGGCGGCGATGGCGGCCCCGCGGGCGCCGGCCATGTCCCGGTCGGGCACCAGCTCCAGGGTGGCGACCTTCTCCTGCTCGTCCCGCAGCTGGGTGTGGGCCCGGACCCGGTCCAGGAACCAGGACCGGAAGTGCGGCGCGGCCTCGACCACCCCGCCGCCGAGGAAGTACGCATGCGGGTCGGTGAAGTTGGCGGCGATCGTGAACAGCCGCCCCAGCGCCGCCGCCTGCTGCTCGAACACCGCCAGCGCGAGCTCGTCGCCCTCCTCGGCCAGCCCGCGCACCTTCATGGCCGCCGCCTGGATGGGGTGCACCTGGTTCAGCGGGTGGTCGGGGTGCCGGGACAGCCAGTAGGGCAGCAGGTTCTTCACGATGCCGGTCAGCGAGGCCACGCTCTCCGCGTCGCCGACGAAGCCGCAGTTGCACACCGGCAGCGGCTGGTCGTCCTGCAGCAGCCCGTGCATCGGGATCTGCACGTGCCCGAGCTCGCCGGCCATCCCGGCCGCGCCCTGCACGACCCGGCCGCTCTCCACCACGCCGCCGCCGAGGCCGGTGCCGACGATCGCGGCCACCGACGAGCGCCGCTCCGCCTCGGCCCCGAAGTGCAGGTGGTGCGCGTAGAGCGCGGCCGCGTTGGCGTCGTTGGTGTAGACGACCGGCAGCTGCAGCCGGGCCGCCAGCGCGCCCCGGATGTCGAAGCCGCGCCACTCCGGCTGGTTGAAGTTGGTCGAGCCCTTGGACGAGATCACGCCGTCGGCGCTGGCCGGACCGGGGGTGTCGAGCCCGACGGCGACGACCGCGCCGACCGGGACGCCGGTCCGCGCGAGCACCCCGTCGAACGCCACCCGCAGCGCCTCCAGGCTCGCCGGCGGCCCCTCCAGGACCCGGCTCGGCGTCTCGCACAGGTCGTCGACCAGGAAGTGCCCGAAGCCGTCCAGCACGGTGGCGTTGGTCGCGGTGCCACCGATGTCCAGGCCGACCACGACCCCCGGCGTTGCTGACGCTGACGACGCTGACGACATGGCCACCTCGCTGGGGTCCGGCCGGCCGGCCGCCCGGCGGGACGACCTGTCCGCAGTCTGGCAGGCCAGGCGGCCCTGTCCAGCCCCGTCACATCGCCTGGTCGTACCGGGAATCGAACGGGTGATCCACTTGTCCGTCGTACGACGGCTCTTGCGCTACGCCGTTCGGCTCTCTACTGTTCTGCGAACGATCGAACTCATTCGTGGATGATCTCCCAGCAGTGCCCGCAGGCGTCCTGGTGCTGGACGACGGCAGAGGCGCCGGACGTGGTGGCCATCTGGACGGCCACCGCGGCGGCGAGGGCGGCGGCTGCGGCGATCAGAGCGCGGACGAGCTTCACGGGTTCTCCTGAAGAGAGGGCAGGCAGCAGCAGGCGGACGCGATCCTGATCCTGCGAGGCGGAGACAAAGCATGCCATGGCATGTCCACTTCCGGTCATGTCCGGCGTTCACGATTTCCGGTCGTCCGGTCCAGGACGTGCTCGGCTGACCGATCGGTGTCCGGAACCGGCCACGGGCCGGACCGCATGCTGCCCGTCCGTCCCTTTTCGGAGCCGGCTCTCGGCCAGGAGTGGTCACCCGGCGCCGCCGCACTTGCCTGACCCCCCGTCCATGCCCGAACGTCGTCTGGGCCCGGGCAGTCGCCCGCCGCCGCTCCCGTCCCGGTCGGGACGCGACGGTGTGGTGCCGGGTCGCCGGTCAGCCCCTCGGGGCCGGCCGGCACCGTGGCCGGGCACGGCCGGGCGTGTCCCCGCCCGGCCGGCCCGGACCACGGACAACCGAAGCGCCGGGTCCGCGCTGCGACCCCGGTCGTCCCGCGTTGTCCGCGTTCGCCCGGCCGGTTAGGGTCTGTCGCGTACCTCGAGCGGAAGCGGCAGTCGGTGGCGTTGGAGATCCTCGGCCTGGACGGACTGTCGGAGTCCGTCTACCGGGCGATGCTCGCCAATCCCGACGCCGACCTCGACGTGCTGGCCGGCACGCTCGACGTGCCGAGCGCGTCGGTCCGCGAGGCGCTGACCCGGCTGATCGAGCTGTCCCTGGTCACCGAGCGTGGCCCCGGCCGCCGCTACGTGCCGATCAACCCCGATGTCGCGCTGGACGCGCTGCTCTCGCTGGAGCAGGCCGAGCTGTCCCGCCGGGAGCGGCAGCTGCTGGAGGCCCGGGCCGAGCTGGCCCGCCTGGTCCGCAACGGCGACGACCGGGTCCGGCCGGTGCGGGAAGTGCGCCGCATCGACGGGCGCGAGGAGGTGCTGGAGGTGCTGGGGGAGCTGTTCTCCCGGTGCTACCAGGAGGCGCTCAACGTGGTGCCCGGCGACCCGGTGTCGCCGCAGGCGCTGGCCGCGGCGGCCGACCACGACCTGGCCTTCCTCAAACGGGGGGTGCGGTTCCGCTCGCTCTACACCCGGCGGCAGCTGGCCGACCACCCCATGCGCGACTACATGCGGCTGCTCCAGGAGCACGGCGCCGAGGTCCGCATCGCCGACACGCTGCCGCACCGGCTGGTGATCTTCGACCGGACGGTCTCCTTCCTGCCGGTCGACCCGCGCCGGACCGCGGCCGGGGCGCTGGTGGTGCGAGAGCCGGCCATCACGGCCAACCTGGTGATGCTGTTCGAGTCGCTGTGGGCCGGTGCCCAGGACGTGGAGGAGGCGCTGAAGACCGGCGCCCCGTCCGCCTCCGAGCTGGACCGGTCGGTGCTCATGCTGATGAGCAGCGGGGTCAAGGACGAGGCGGCGGCCCGCCAGCTCGGCATCTCCGACCGCACCTACCGCCGGCACGTGGCCGACATCCTCGTCCGCCTCGGCGCGTCCAGCCGTTTCCAGGCCGGCGTGGAGGCGGTCCGCCGCGGGTGGTTGTGACACCCGACCCGCGGCGGACCAGGGGGTCACGTTGCGGTGCCGCGCAGCAGCGGCAGGTAGGCCTGGGAGTAACCGGAGCGGTTGGGGTGGTAGGAGTCGCCGACCGGCAGCGTGGTCCCGTTGATCCAGGCCGAGCCGCTGCAGACCTCGTGCCCCGAGTAGGCCCCGCGGGCGTCCAGGAACGTCCCGCCGGCCGCCGCCACCCGCTGCGCCGTCACCGTGGCCAGCGTGTCGGCGACCGCGTTGATCCGGGTCCGCCGGGCGTCGCTGATCTCGAACAGGCAGAACCCGGTCCGGTAGAGGTGCGGGTAGCCCAGCACGACCAGCCGCGCGTTCGGCGCCCGCGTCCGGATGTCCCGGTACGTCGCGTCGAGCCGGGCCGGCAGTGTGTTCTGGATGAACGCGCTGGCCGTGTTGAGCGCGTTGAAGCAGGTCGTGTCCGAGCCCAGCCGGCAGGCCAGCACGGTGTTGACGAAGCCGGCGTCGTTGCCGCCGACGGTGATCGTGACCAGGTCCGTGCCGGCGTTGAGACCGCCGAGCTGGGAGCTGCGGACCGAGCTGGTGGTCGCGCCCGCGCAGGCCGCGAAGGTGAAGCTGGCGGTGCCTTGCTGGGCCGCCCACAGCGCCGGGTACGACCGCGAGGAGCGCTGGCAGGACGCGTTGAGGTCGTAGGAGTTGGTGCCGGTGCCGGCCGAGTAGGAGTCGCCGAGGGCGACGTAGTCGGTGCTGGGCGCGGCGAAGGCGGCCGCCGGTCCGGCGACCGCCGGGGCGGCGGCCAGGCCGAGGCCGAGGGCGAGCGTGGCGAGGGTGCGGGCGAGTGGGCGCACGGGGGACCTCCCGGTGGGCACGGGTGTAGTCCCTGAGGTCGGGGTGGCCGTCTCCGCCGGGGCGGTCTCCTCGTCAGGTGCCCGAACCGTAGCGGGGCCTACTGCCCGGTAGGAATACTCCGTACGGGCGTATGTGGCCGAGGTCTCGGACTCGCCCCCGGACACGCTGCGTTGCCGCGAACTGTGGGTACCGTGGCGCGCCGTCCGTGGCTGATGTGGGGACTCGGCGTCCTCGCGTACGTGGTGGCGGTGTTCCACCGGGCCTCGCTGGGGGTGTCGGGGCTGGACGCGCAGCAGCGCTTCGGCACCACGGCCGCGGTGCTGTCCCTCTTCGGCGTCGTGCAGCTCGGCGTGTACGCGCTGTTGCAGGTGCCGGTGGGTGTGCTGCTGGACCGGATCGGCTCCCGGCGGATGATCGTGGCCGGGGCGCTGTTCATGGCCGCCGGGCAGCTGCTGCTCGCGCACGCCGGCAGCGTGCCGGCCGGGCTGGGTGCGCGGGTCCTGGTCGGCGCGGGCGATGCGATGACGTTCATCAGCGTGCTGCGGCTGATCCCGGCGTGGTTCCCGGCCCGGCGGGCGCCGCTGGTGACCCAGCTGACCGCGCTGATCGGCCAGTCCGGCCAGATCGTCGCCGCGTACCCGCTGGTGGCGGGGCTGCACTCGGCCGGCTGGGCGCCGACCTTCACCACCGCGGCCGGGGTCGGCCTGCTCGTCGCGGTGCTGGTCGGGGTCGGCCTGCGCAACGCCCCGGCGGGCGTGCGCTTGGTCGTGCCGGCCGGACGGCGGGCGGCGCTGCGGGCGTCCTGGCGGGAGCCGGGCACCCGGCTGGGGTTGTGGACGCACTTCGTCACCCAGTTCTCCGGCAACACCTTCGCGCTGTTCTGGGGCTACCCGTTCCTGGTCGAGGGGGAGGGCCTGTCCCCGGCGGCGGCCGGCGCGGTGCTGACGGTGCTGGTGGTCGCCGGGATGGCGATCGGGCCGGCCCTCGGGGCGCTGGCGGCGCGCTGGCCGCTGCGGCGCTCGGCGCTCGTGCTCGGTGTCGTCGGGTCCAGCGCGGCGGCCTGGACCCTGGTGCTGGCCTGGCCCGGGCACGCGCCGCTCGGTCTGCTGGTGCTGCTGGCCCTGGTGCTGGCCGCGAACGGGCCCGGCTCGATCGTCGGCTTCGACTTCGCCCGGACCGAGAACCCGCCGGCCCGCCTCGGCAGCGCCAGCGGGATCGTCAACGTGGGCGGGTTCGTCGCCTCGCTGCTGCTGATCCTCACGGTCGGCCTGCTGCTGGACGCGACCGGCTCGTACCGGGTCGCGATGTGCGCCCAATACGTCTTCTGGGCCGTCGGCCTGGTGATGGTGCTGGTGACCCGGCGCCAGGCCCGGCGGCGGCGGAACATCGTCGTCGACGCGCTGCCCCGCGCCGTCGTCCGCCGCCTCGCCGCCGCCCGCGGCTGAGGCCGGCGCGCTGTCACCCGCGGCTGAGGCCGGCGCGCCGCCGCCCGCGGCTGAGGCCGGCGCGCTGCGGGCCTGTAACCGTCCCGCCTATGGACTGTGCGCAGGTAGCTTGACGGCACGGGTGCCACGAGCGCCCGTGCCCGTTTGCACTCGACGAGGAGTGACGCATGACCGCGTTCGTGGACGACAGCCACCGCGAGACCCTGACCAAGGCCCTGGCCGCGATCGCCGACCGGGGTTACTGGTCGGCCTACCCCGAGTCGCCCAGCCCCCGGGTGTACGGGGAGGACGCCGCCGCCACCGGCCTGGCCGCGTACGAGGCCCACCTCGGGTCCCGGTTCGAGCTGGACCAGCCCGGGACCGTGGGCTGGGTCGGCGCCGAGCGCTCGCCGTACGGG
Organism: Mycobacteriales bacterium; assembly: GCA_035474175.1. Classification (GTDB taxonomy): domain Bacteria; phylum Actinomycetota; class Actinomycetes; order Mycobacteriales; family CADCTP01; genus CADCTP01. The sequence goes on from DATINN010000780.1 coordinate 5,652, forward strand.
CCGGAGCTGGGCGTCACCTACCCGCAGGCCGACCTGGACGTGCTGCTCGGCGCGGCCCAGGACGCGATGCCGGCCTGGCGGGACGCCGGGCCGGAGGTGCGCGCCGCCGTCTGCGTCGAGATCGTCAACCGCATCAACGCCCGCAGCTTCGAGCTGGCCAACGCGGTCATGCACACCAGCGGGCAGGCGTTCGTGATGGCGTTCCAGGCCGGCGGCCCGCACGCGCAGGACCGGGCGCTGGAGGCGATCGCGGTCGCGTACGCCGAGCAGACCCGGGTGCCGGCCACCGCGCGCTGGGAGAAGCCGCAGGGCAAGCGGCCCCCGCTGGTCATGGAGAAGACGTTCACGGTCGTGCCGCGCGGGATCGGGCTGGTGATCGGCTGCAACACGTTCCCGACCTGGAACTCCTACCCCGGCCTGTTCGCGTCGCTGGCCTGCGGCAACGCGGTGGTGGTGAAGCCGCACCCGGCCGCGATCCTGCCGCTGGCGATCACCGTGTCGATCGCCCGGGACGTGCTGTCCGAGGCCGGCGTCTCCAAGGACCTGGTCACGCTCGTCGCCGAGGAGCCGAGCGGCACCGTCGCGGCCACGCTGGCCGTGCGGCCGGAGGTCCGGATCGTCGACTTCACCGGCTCGACCGCGTTCGGTGAGTGGCTGGAGGCCCACGCCCGGCAGGCCGCGGTCTACACCGAGAAGGCCGGCGTCAACATGGTGCTGCTCGACTCCACCGACGACTACGCCGGGATGCTCGCCAACCTGGCCTTCTCGCTGTGCCTCTACAGCGGGCAGATGTGCACGACGCCGCAGGACCTGCTGATCCCGGCCGACGGCATCGCCACCGCCGACGGGCGCCGGACGGTGGACGAGTTCGCCGCCGACCTCGGCGCCGCGGTGGACAAGCTGCTCGGCCCGGACGCCCAGGCCGTCGAGCTGCTCGGCGCGATCGTCAACGACGGCGTGCTGTCGCGGGCGGACGGTGCCGGGTCGCTGGGCCAGGTCGTCGTCGCCTCGCGCACCCTGACCCACCCCGGCTACCCGGACGCCCGGGTACGGACGCCCGCGGTCGTCCGGGTGACCGCCGGTGACGGCGACACCTGGGGCTCGGAGTGCTTCGGGCCGGTGTCGTTCCTGGTCACGACCGACTCCACCGAGGACAGCCTGGACATCCTGCGCCGGACGGTGACCGCGCGCGGTGCGCTGACCGCGGCCGTCTACTCCAACGACGAGAAGGTCGTCGCCGCGGCCCGCTCGGCCGCGATCGAGTCCGGCGTCGCGCTGTCGGAGAACCTCACCGGCGGCGTGTACGTCAACCAGACCGCGGCGTACTCGGACCTGCACGCCAGCGGGGCCAACCCGGCCGCGAACGCGGCGTACACCGACGCGCACTTCGTCGCCGGGCGGTTCCGGGTCATCCAGACCCGCCGGCACACCGCCTGATCCCGTGGCGGAGCCGTCGGTCCTCGACCGGGTCCGGGCCCTGTGCCTGGCCCTGCCCGAGGTGAGCGAGAAGCTCAGCCACGGGGAGCCGACCTGGTTCGTGCGCAAGGTGTTCGTGTCGTTCGCCGAACGGCACCACGACGACCGGGTGGCGCTGTGGTGCGCGGCGCCGCCCGGGGCGCAGCAGGCCCGGGTCGTGGCCGACCCCGAGCAGTACTTCGTGCCGCCGTACGTCGGCGGCCGGGGCTGGCTCGGCGTCTACCTCGACGTGCCGCTGGACTGGGACGAGGTGGCCGATGTGATCACCGACGCGTACCGGGAGATCGCCCCGAAGCGAGTGGCTGCCCGGCTCGATCAGCCGACCTGAGGTTCGCGTGGCGGGCCGCCGCCGGCCCGGCCAGTGGGGATGGCCGGGCCGGCGGTGGGACGGGTGGCTGGGTGCTCAGCGGCTGAGTGCTCCGCGGGCGATCACACCGCTCGGCCGGGCCGGAGTCGATCCGGCGGCCTCCTCGCTGATCGCCAGCACCGGGTACCCGTCCAGCGGCCGGGTCAGGCGCACCGGGTAGGAGTGCAGCCCGTCCGTGGTGACCTCGAACGTGCCGACCACCTGCGGTGTCCCGGTGCCGCCGGACGGCACGCCCCACATGTAGAACGACCGGCCCGCGGCGTTCGGCGGCAGCGCGTCGGTGACCACGTCAGCCTTGCCGGCCCGGACCACGACCGTGGCGACCGTGCCCGACCCGGCCGGCGGGCTCAGCGTCGCGGTCCGGTCGGGCGCGGCGACCGGCGCGGTGACCGCGGCGGGCCGGGTGATCTCCCAGGTCGTCACCGCGGAGATCCCGACCAGCGCGACCGCGGCCAGCACCGCCGCGACC
>DATINN010000781.1:0-5160 GCA_035474175.1 Mycobacteriales bacterium
GGGCCCGGTCGGGCCCGCAGCGGTCTGGGCCCGGTCGGGCCCGCAGCGGTCCGGGCCCGGTCGGGCACCGGCCCGGCCCGATCCGGCCTGGCTAGGCGGACCCGTCCACGATGTGGCAGAGCACCGCGCCGGAGGTGACGCCGTCGCCGACGGCGGCGCTGAGGCCCTTGATCGTGCCGGCCTTGTGCGCGGTCAGCGGCTGCTCCATCTTCATCGCCTCGAGCACGACGATCAGGTCGCCGGCCGCGACCTCGTCGCCGTCGGCCACGGCGACCTTGACGATCGTGCCCTGCATGGGGCTGGTCAGCGCGTCGCCGCCGGCCCCGCCGCCGCTGCCCTTGGACTTCGACCGCCGGGCCGGCTTCGGCGCGCCGCCGCCCCCAGCCGCCGCGGCGCCCAGCCCGGCCGGCAGCGTCACCTCCAGCCGCTTGCCGCCGACCTCGACCACGACGGTCTCCCGCGCGGCCGGCTCGTCGGCGTCGTCGGCCGATCCGGCCCACGGCGGGAGCTGGTTGTCCCAGTCGGTCTCGATCCAGCGGGTGTGCACCCGGAACGGGTCGGTGGTGAAGTCGGGGTCGGACACGACCGCCCGGTGGAAGGGCAGCACCGTCGGCAGCCCCTCGACCACGGTCTCGGCCAGCACCCGGCGGCTGCGCTCCAGCGCCTCCTCCCGGGTCGCGCCGGTGACGATGATCTTGGCCAGCAGCGAGTCGAACGCGCCGCCGACGACCGACCCGGGCTCCACCCCGGAGTCGACCCGGACGCCGGGCCCGGCCGGCTCGACGTACGCCGCGACCGTGCCCGGGGCGGGCAGGAAGTTGCGGCCCGGGTCCTCGCCGTTGATCCGGAACTCGAACGAGTGCCCGCGCGGCGTGGGGTCCGCGGCCAGCCCGAGCGACTCCAGCGTGGCCCCGTCCGCGACCGCGAACTGGGCCCGGACCAGGTCGACCCCGCTGGTCTCCTCGGTGACCGGGTGCTCGACCTGCAGCCGGGTGTTGACCTCCAGGAACGAGATGACCCCGTCCACGCCGACCAGGAACTCGACCGTCCCGGCGCCGACGTAGCCGGCCCGGGCGCAGATGTCGCGGGCCGAGGTGTGGATCAGCGCCCGCTGCTCGTCGGACAGGAACGGCGCCGGGGCCTCCTCGACCAGCTTCTGGTGCCGGCGCTGCAGCGAGCAGTCGCGGGTGCCGACCACGGTCACCGACCCGTGCTGGTCGGCCATGATCTGGGCCTCGACGTGCCGGGGGCGGTCGAGGTAGCGCTCCACGAAGCACTCGCCCCGCCCGAACGCGGCCTCGGCCTCGCGCACCGCCGACGCGAACAGCTCCGGGATCTCCTCCCGGGTCCGGGCCACCTTCAGCCCGCGCCCGCCGCCGCCGAACGCGGCCTTGATCGCGACCGGCAGCCCGTGCTCGTCGGCGAAGGCCAGCACCTCGTCCGGGCCGGAGACCGGGTCGGCCGTGCCGGGCACCTGCGGCGCGCCGACCTCGGCGGCCAGGTGCCGGGCCGCGACCTTGTCGCCGAGGACCTTGATCGCGTCCGGCGGCGGCCCGATCCAGGTCAGCCCGGCGTCGATGACGGCCTGGGCGAAGTCCGCGTTCTCGGAGAGGAAGCCGTAGCCGGGGTGCACGGCGTCGGCGCCGGACTCCCGGCAGGCCGCCAGCACTTTGTCCACCACCAGGTACGAGTCGGCCGCGGTCGTCCCGCCGAGCGCGAACGCCTCGTCCGCCAACCGGACGTGCTTGGCGTCCCGGTCGGGGTCGGCGTAGATCGCGACGCTGGCCAGGCCGGCGTCCCGACAGGCCCGCACGACCCGGACGGCGATCTCGCCCCGGTTGGCGATCAGCACCTTGCGCACCCGGCACCACCCCACTTCGCTCGACCGGAGTCTAGAGATCGGGTGACCGACCGGTCTCCCAGAGATCCGTCACAGTCACACCGACGTGACGCAACAGCTCGCGCAGCGTCGGCAGGGACAGCCCGATGACCGTACCGGGGTCGCCATCGACGCCGTCGACGAACCAGCCGCCGCGGCCGTCGATGGTGAACGCGCCCGCCACCTGCAGCGGCTCGCCCGAGGCCACGTACGCGGCCAGCTCGTCCGGGTCGGGCTTGCCGAAGCGGACCTCGGTCGAGGCGGTGGCCGCGGCGCCCGCCACCACCTGCCCGGCCCGTACGGACAGCAGCGCGTGGCCGGTGCGCAGCACACCGGACCGGCCGGCCATGAGGTCCCAGCGCGCGACCGCCTGCTCCGGCGTCGCCGGCTTGCCGTACGCGGTGCCGTCCAGGTCGAGCATCGAGTCGCAGCCCAGCACGAGCAGGTCGTCGTCGTCCGGGCGGACCACCGCGGCCGCCTTGGCCCGGGCCAGCGCGAGGACCAGCGCGGCCGGGTCGGGGGCGGTGATCGCCTCCTCGTCCACGCCGCTGACCCGCACCTCGGGCTCGACCCCGGCCCCTCGCAGCACCGTCAACCGCGCCGGCGAGGCCGACGCGAGCACCAGCCGGCTCACCCGGGCAGCGCGGAACGGCGCCAGGCCCCCCGTCCGGGCCGGGGGACGCGCAGCCGCCGGGCCGGATCGGCCCACACCGACCGCACCGCAGGCGCGACCTCGACGGGCGCCGATCGCGCGGCCAGCACGGCGACGAGGGCGGCCAGCTCACGAGCTGTTGGCTCACCGCGCACCACGCTCAGATACGGCGTCTCGCTCATGGCCTCATCCTGCCGGACGGACGGTGTACGGCCGGAGCCGTACCACTAGGAGTGGTAATTACCACTCCGAGTGGTACGCCTCTCCGAGGGGTACGCATCCCGGCGCCCATCTACTGCTGGCGGGCCGGTCAGGCGACCGGCACTGGCTCGCGCCGGTCGGTCGCGACCGGCTCGGGCACGCCGGTGCAGAACGTCGCCTCGATCTCGCGGCGCTCGCGCCAGAGGTGGCGGAGGGCGATCGCGAAGATCACACTGCCCACGACGTTCGCGATGAAGTGCCACCAGACCCGGTAGGTCCACAGGCCCGGACCCTCGGGCAGCAGGCCGAACCAGGTCGACAGGCCGATCGCCCGGGCGCCGAGCGCGACGGACACGGTCAGCGCCAGGTGCTCCAGGCCGTGGACGAACTGCATCCAGGTGCCCATCCGGGCCCACCGCCGGGCCTTCGTCCGCAGCGCGCGCCGGGTCACGACCATGACCCCGGCCAGGCCGGCCAGGAAGATGAAGTTGCCGACCAGGTGCAGGATCTCCATGCCGAGCGTCTTGTTGGCCGGGTCGACCCGGCCGAAGCCCATCGCCAGCGCGTCGCCCCACGGCGTCATGCCGGGCGGCGAGTCGGGGTGCAGCACCCAGATGCCGACCTGCGCGATGTGCTCCTGGATGTGGCCGATCTGGCCGACGACACCGAGCCCGATGACCGCGAGGCCGGCGGTGTACCACCGGCCCGGCACCGGGCGGCGGCTGCCGACCCAGAGCACGGCGACGGCTGCCCACATGACCAGCGCCCACACCAGCAGGAGCACGGCGCCGACGGTGCCCATCGACACCGAGCCGCCCGTGCTCATGTCCATGTCCATGTTCATGTCCACGTCGTCACCTCTCCCCGGCCACGCTAAGGAAGGGAGGCCGTCCGACCCCACTCGCGGTGTGCCCTGTCTTCCGGTCAGATTCTGGCCGGAAGAGGAGTAGAATCGGACACATGGATCCGACCGCGCGCATCCTCCGGCTGCTGTCCTTGCTGCAGACCTACCGGCACTGGGCCGGCGACGAGCTGTCCGACCGGCTCGGGGTCAGCCCGCGCACGGTCCGCCGCGACGTCGACCGGCTGCGCGAGCTCGGCTACCCGGTCGACACCACCCGCGGCACCGGCGGCGGCTACCAGCTCTCGGCCGGCACCCGGATCCCGCCGCTGCTGCTCGACGACGACGAGGCCGTCGCCATCGCGGTCGGCCTGCGCACGGCGGCCGGCGGCGGCGTCACCGGCATCGAGGAGACCTCGCTGCAGGCCCTGGCCAAGCTGCAGCAGGTGCTGCCGGCCAAGCTGCGCCGCCGGGTCGACGCGCTGGCCGAGGCGACCGAGACGATCGTGTTCCCGGGCCGGGAGCAGCCGACGGTGCCGGCCGACGTGCTGGGCGCGGTCGCGCAGGCCTGCCGCGGGCAGGAGCAGCTGCGCTTCGGCTACGAGGCCGCCGACGGCACCGAGTCCTCCCGGCTGGTCGAGCCGCACCGGCTGGTCGCCCGCGGCCGCCGGTGGTATCTGGTCGCCTGGGACCTCAACCGCGACGCCTGGCGGACGTTCCGGCTCGACCGGCTGTCCCGTCCGTTCGCCAACGGGGTCCGGTTCACGCCCCGGGAGCTGCCGGCCGAGGACGCGGCGGCCTACGTGGCGCAGGCCCTGCGCTCGGTGCCGCGCGACCACGAGGCGCTGCTGGCGATCCCGCTCGGCGTGGACGCGGCCCGGGAGCACGTCCCGCCCTGGCTGGGCGAGCTGACCGCCGACGGCCCGGACCGGACGCTGCTGCGCGCCTCCAACTACAACGTCGAGTGGCTGGCGCTGTCACTGACCATGCTCCCGGTCGACGCAACGCTGCTGGACGCCTCGCCCGAAGTACGCACCCAACTGGCGACGCTGCGCACCCGACTCGACCATCTGGCCGCCTGACCGGACTTGCCGACCTAACCGGCCCCGGCAGTTGGCTGGCGGATGGGGGCGGGTGGGCGGGGAGCGCTAGAGAGGTATGTTCCCGTGCTTCTTCGGGGGGAGGGTCTCCCGCTTGGTGCGGAGCATGCGCAGCGCCTGGGTCACGTACCGGCGGGTGTAGGACGGCGGGATGACCGAGTCGAGGTAGCCGCGCTCGGCCGCGATGTAGGGGTTGGCCAGCGTGTCCTCGTACTCCTGGACCTTCTCCGCCCGCAGCGCCTCGGCGTCCTCGGCCGCGGCGATCTCCCGCCGGTAGAGGATGTTCACCGCCCCCTGCGCCCCCATCACCGCGATCTGCGCCGTCGGCCAGGCCACGTTCACGTCCGCGCGCAGGTGCTTGGACCCCATCACGTCGTACGCGCCCCCGTACGCCTTGCGGGTGATCACCGTGACCTTGGGGACGGTGGCCTCGGCGTAGGCGTAGATGAGCTTGGCGCCGCGGCGGATGATGCCGCCCCACTCCTGG
>DATINN010000782.1:0-14482 GCA_035474175.1 Mycobacteriales bacterium
GACCGGGTGCGTGCAACGTCTCTAGGGTCGCACGTTGGGAGACGAGGGTCAACGTCCGCGGTCGCTGCGTGTGTTCGCGCTGAGTTAACGCTCAGCGAAGCCAGTGATCTCTCCCCTGGCTTCGGCCCAACGCTCGACTACGGTACGTACCCGACCGGGTGTTCCCGGGCCGTTCAGGGCCGCCAGCAACGCCTGGACGGCCGAACGGGGCCCCTCGGCCACGACCTCGACCCGGCCGTCCTCCAGGTTGGCGGCCCAGCCGACCAGGCCGAGCTCCAGCGCCCGGGCCCGCACCCACCAGCGGAACCCCACTCCCTGCACCCGCCCGTGCACCCACGCGGTGAGCCGCACCGCCTCGTCGGAGCCGCCCATCACCAGCGACCGCGGCGGGGGCGGGGCTGGCAGCGGGGACAGAAGTAGGAGGCTCGGTTCATGAACGGCTCGCGCCGGATCGGGATGCCGCAGCGGCGGCAGGGCTCGTCGCGGCGGCCGTACACGTCCAGGGAGCGGTCGAAGTAGCCGCTCTCGCCGTTGACGTTGACGTACAGGGAGTCGAAGGAGGTGCCGCCGGCGGCCAGCGCGGCCTCCATCACCTCCCGGGCGCCCTGGACCAGGGCCGCCACCGCCGGCCGGGTCAGCGTCTCGGTCGGCCGGGCGTAGTGCAGCCGGGCCCGCCACAGGGCCTCGTCGGCGTAGATGTTGCCGATGCCGGAGATGAGCGACTGGTCCAGCAGGGCCCGCTTGACCCCGGTCTTCCGCCGCCGCAGCGCGGCCGTGAACGCGGCCAGGTCGAACGCGGGGTCCAGCGGGTCGCGGCCGATGTGCGCGATCACCGCCGGGACGCCCTCGGCCATCGGCTCCACCGACAGCCCGCCGAACGTGCGCTGGTCGACGTAGCGCAGCTCCCGGCCGCCGTCGGTGAACGCCAGCCGGGCCCGCAGGTGCGGCCCGTCCGGCGCCTCCGGCGGCAGCACCAGCAGCTGGCCGCTCATGCCCAGGTGGCCGAGCAGCGCGTCGTCGGTGCCCGCCAGCGGCAGCCACAGGTATTTCCCGCGCCGCTCGACCCCGGTCACGGTGCGGCCGGTCAGCCGGGCGACGACGTCGTCCGGGCCGGCCACGTGCCGCCGGGTCGCCCGCGGGTGCAGCATCTCGGCCTTGGCCACCGTGCGCCCGGCCACCCACCGCTCCAGCCCGCGGCGGACGACCTCGACCTCGGGCAGCTCCGGCACCCGACCACGGTAGTGGAGCCGACCCCGCGGGTAGGGCGACGGGCATGGAGTACGAGGAGAGCCGGGGCATGCCGGCCGACGCCGAGATCGTCTTCGACGTCATGTCGGACGTGGACACGATGCAGCGCTGGCTGCCGACCACCATGGAGGTCGAGAACGCGGGGCCGGACCGGATCCACGTCGAGGGGGACGCCGGCGGCCACCACTACGCGACCGACGGGCTGTTCCGGGCGGAGAAGGACCAGCTGCGGATGGAGTGGGGCAGCGAGGGGCCGGACTACGCCGGCTGGGCCCAGGTCTTCCACTCCGGCGCCGGCGCCAGCGAGGTCAACCTGCACCTGTCGTTCTTCGGCAAGCAGGCCGAGTCGCACCCGGGCGCGGCCGCCGACCAGATGCGGACGGGGATGCAGGAGGCGCTCCAGCGCCTGGAGGAAGAGGTGACCCGCCGGGTCGAGTCCTCCGGCTAGCTAGCCCGGGGTCGGCGTGGCCCGGGCCTGCAGGGCCGTCCACGCCGACTCGGCCGCCTTCTGCTCGGCTTCCTTCTTGCTGCGGCCCGCGCCCTTGCCGAAGGACTCGCCACCGACCCGGGCCACCGCCGTGAACGACTTGGCGTGGTCCGGGCCCTCTTCGCTGACCTGGTATTCCGGGACGCCGAGCGACATCGACGCGGTCAGCTCCTGCAGCGAGGTCTTCCAGTCCAGCCCGGCCCCGCGCTGGGCCGCGTCGGCCAGCACCGGGTCGAAGAGCTTGTGCACGACCTCGTCGGCGATGGTCAGCCCGTGCTCGACGTACACGGCGCCGAGCAGCGCCTCCAGCGTGTCGGCCAGGATGCTGGCCTTGTCCCGGCCGCCGGTGACCTCCTCGCCCCGGCCCAGCCGCACGTACGCGCCGAGCCCGGCCGGGCCCAGCCGCCGGGCCACGTCGGCCAGCGCGCGCATGTTGACCACGGAGGCGCGCAGCTTGGCCAGCTGCCCCTCGGGCAGGTCGGGGTGCCCGGAGTAGAGCGCGTCGGTGACGACCAGGCCGAGCACCGCGTCGCCGAGGAACTCCAGCCGCTCGTTGGTCGGCAGCCCGCCGTTCTCGTACGCGAAGGAGCGGTGGGTCAGGGCGCGCTCCAGCAGCCCGGCGTCCATGGTGACGCCGAGCGCGCCCTCGAGCGAGGACGAGTCCGGATTCGCGCGCGGCCCGCCGCTCACGCCGAAGGTCGTCCGCCCGCTAGACCGCGACGACCTGCTTGTTGTCGTACGTCCCGCAGTTGGCGCAGACGGTGTGCGGCAGCTTCGGGCGCCGGCAGGCGCGGTTCTCGCAGATGACGAGCGTCGGCGCCGAGGTCTTCCACTGCGACCGGCGGGACCGGGTGTTGCTCCGGGACATCCGGCGCTTCGGGACTGCCACTGTCTACTCCTTATCGGTTCCACCGAAGCGCTCGGCCAGGGCGGCCCAGCGCGGATCGGTCGAGGTGTGCGTGTGGTCGTCGGGCAGGTCGTCGAGGGCGATCCCGCAGCCGGCGCAGAGCCCGCGGCAGTCGTCCCGGCACAGCGGGGACAGCGGCAGGTCCAGCACCAGCGCGTCGCGCACCACCGGCTCCAGGTCGAGCATGTCGCCGACCAGGTGGCTGACCTCGTCCTCCTCGGAGGTCTGGTCGGTCACCGAGTCGGGGTAGGCGAAGAGCTCGGTCACCTCGACCGTCTCCTCGTCGGTGACCGGGGTCAGGCAGCGGGCGCACTCGCCGGTCACCGGCGCGGTCACCGTGCCGGAGACCAGCACGCCCTCGACCACGGACTCCAGCCGCAGGTCGAGCAGCACGGGCGCGCCCTCGGGCACGCCGGCCATCCCCACGGTCAGCCCGGCCGGCGCCCGCACCTCGGCCCGGACAGGCTTCATCGACCCCGGGCGGCGGCCCAGCTCGCGCACGTCGAGCACGAAGGGCTGGCGGGGGTCGAGTCGGGTCGTCCGGGCGGACGGGGTGGATCTGGCTGACATTGGGGTCACTTCTCGCAGGCGGGCACGGCTTGCAGGCAGGCTGAGGCTCGATCCGGTGGTGGACCGACCGCCAAGGTTACCCGAGCGTTCCGCCCTGCGTCGACGCGGCCGGGTGGGCCAGCAGCTCGCGGCCCCGCTCGACGGTGCCGAGCAGCCGGGCCAGGGTCTCCTCCAGGATGGCCAGCCGCTCGTCCGCGTACGCGTCGGCGTCGGCCTTGAGCTGGCGGGCCCGGTCCTCGGCCGCTTCCCGGATGCCGCGGGCGTCGGCCTCGGCGGCCCGGCGCACGCCGTCGGCGGACACCATCCGCTCGGCCGCGGCCCGGGCCTCGGCCAGCATCCGGTCGGCCGCGTCGCGGGCGGCGGTCAGCACCCGGTCGGCCTCGGCCCGCGCCTCCTCGGTGATCCGGTCGCGCCGGTCCCGGGCCTGCCCGAGCAGCTCCTCGCGGGCGACCATCACCTCGCGGGCGTCCTCCAGCGCGGCCGGCAGGGCCGCGCGCAGCTCGTCCAGCAGGTCGAGCGCGTCCTCGCGCGGGATGACGCAGGAGGAGGACAGCGGCATCGCGCGGGCCGACTCGACCAGCGCGACGAGCTCGTCCAGCGCGTCCGGGACGCGGCGCAGGGCGTCGCCGACGGCGGTCACGGCGTCCGTCCGTACGTCCCCGGGCCGGCTCCGCGCCGGGGCCGGCTCACCGGCGGGCGGCTCGCCAGGGCTCGCTCCGGCGGGCAGCTCATCAGGGCTCGCTCCGGCGGGCAGCTCAGCAGGGCTCGCCCGGGCGGGCAGCTCGTCAGGGCTCGCCTGGGCCGGCAGCTCACCGGCGCTCGCTCAGGCGGGCGGAGAGTCGCTCCAGGACCAGCGGCGGCACCAGCCGGCCGACGTCGCCGCCCCAGGTCGCGACCTCCTTGACCAGGCTCGCGGTCAGGAAGCTGAACTCCGGGTTGGTCGGCATGAACAGCGTCTCCAGGCCGGTCAGGCTGTGGTTCATCTGGGCCATCTTCAGCTCGTAGTCGAAGTCGCTGACGGCCCGGATGCCCCGGATCGAGACCGCGATGTCGTTGTCGCGGCAGTAGTGCACCAGCAGGCCGTGGAAGGAGTCGACCCGGACGTTGCCGTACTCGGCGGTGACCGACTTCAGCATGTCGATGCGCTCGTCCACGCTGAACATGCCGGTCTTGCTCTTGTTGACCAGGACCGCGACGACGACCTCGTCGTAGAGGGTGCTGGCCCGGCCGATGATGTCGAGGTGGCCGAGCGTGACCGGGTCGAAGGAGCCGGGACAGACGGCACGGCGCGGCGCGGGCACGCTCCCGGTCGTCACGAGAATCGACCGTACCAAAGGGTGCCCTCGCCGTAGCGCCGCTGTTTGAGAGCCTCGACACCCTCGGGCCAGCGCGGCCCGGCCCCGCGGGAGGACCGCTCGACGACCAGGACGGCGCCCTCGTCCAGCCAGCCCTCGGCCAGCCGGGCCAGGACGCGGGCCAGCTCGTCGTCCCCCAGCGCGTACGGCGGGTCGGCGAAGACGAGGTCGTGCGGGCTGGGGTCGGCGGCGAGGGCGCGCTCGACCCGGTCCCGGCGGACCGTCACGCGCTCCGCCAGCCCCAGCGCGGCCGCGTTGTCCTTCGCGGTCGCGGCCGCGCGGGCGTCGGCGTCGACCAGCAGGGCGCTCGCGGCGCCGCGGGAGACCGCCTCCAGGCCGACCGCGCCGGAGCCGGCGTAGAGGTCCAGGACGCGGGCGCCGGTCAGCTCCAGCAGCGCGCCGAGCGAGCCGAACAGGGCCTCCCGGGCCCGGTCGGACGTCGGCCGGGTCCGGTCCCCCGGCGGCACCGCCAGCCGGCGGCCCCCGGCCTCGCCGGCCACGATCCGCGTCACCACCTCACGGTACGGGCCGGGGCGAAACCCGCTGGGCCGCGACGCGCGCGGCCGGTAACGTCTTTCGATTGTGTCTGCGCTGCCTTCCCCCGGTGCGGCGGGAGCCCTGGTGGCGGCCGGTTTCCGCCGGTACGCGACGTACCGGGGGGCGACGCTGGCCGGCGCGTTCACCAACACGGTGTTCGGCGTGATCAAGGTGTCGATCCTGTTCGCGGCGGCGGACGCGGCCGGCGGGGTCGTGGTCGGCTACGACAAGGCCGCGCTGTCGACGTACACCTGGGTGTCGCAGGGGCTGATCGCGGTGGTCTGGCTGTTCGGCTGGACGACGGTGAGCGAGCGGGTGCGCAGCGGGGACGTGGCCATCGACCTGGGCCGGCCGGTGCACCCGGTGCTGGCCTGGCTGGCCGAGGACCTGGGGCGGGCCGGACAGGCCTGCCTGGTCCGGTTCGTGGGGCCGCTGGTGATCGGCGGGCTGCTGTTCGGGCTGCGGATCCCGACCCGGCCGGAGACGGTGCCGCTGTTCCTGGTGTCGGCCTTGCTCGGCGTGGTGGTCAGCTTCGGCGGCCGGCTGCTGGCCAGCCTGGCCGCGTTCTGGCTGGTCGACGTGCGCGGCGTCCTCACCCTGTACGTGCTGTCGTCCAACGTGCTGTGCGGGCTGCTGGTCCCGCTGCACTTCCTGCCCGGCTGGGCCCGGGCGGTGGCGTACGCGACGCCGTTCCCGTCGGTGCTGCAGACGCCGGTGGACATCGCCGGCGAGCGCGCGACCGGGACGGCGGCGCTCGGGCTGGTCGCCGTGCAGGCGGCGTGGGCGGTCGCGCTGCTGGCCGTCTGCGTGTGGGTGTTCGGGCGCGGCACCCGGCGGCTGGTGGTGCAGGGTGGCTGACCGTCGCGTGTGGACGGCGCTGCTGCGGGCCGGGCTGGCCGGGCAGACGGCGTACCGGGCCTCGTTCGCGCTGGAGCTGCTCGGGGCGGCCTGCGCGGTCGGGCTCGACTTCATCGAGGTGTTCGCGATCTTCACCCGGGTCCCGCAGCTGGCCGGGCTGTCCTACCTGGAGGTGGTGCTGGTCTTCGCGATCGCGTCCACCGGGTTCGCCACCGCCGACGCGGTCGTCGGCCAGACCGACGCGGTCATCCAGCACGTCCGCAAGGGCACGTTCGACGTGGTGCTGCTGCGGCCGCTGTCGGTGCTGGGGCAGCTGGCCGCCGCCGACGTGCAGCTGCGGCGGCTGGGCCGGGTCGTGGTCTCCGTGCTGCTGCTGGCGGTCGTGCTCGTCCGGCTCGATCTCGACTGGACGCCGGGCCGGGTGGTGATGGCGGTCGTCGCGCCGCTGGTGGCGACGGTGGTGTTCGCGGCGCTGTTCGTGACGGCCGGGGCGGTGTCGTTCTGGCTGGTCGAGGCGACCGAGGTGACCAGCGCGCTGACGTACGGGTCGGCGTACCTGGCCGAGTGGCCGACCGGGGTGCTGACCGCGGTGCTGGCCCGGTTCTTCACCTTCGTGATCCCGGCCGCCTTCTGCGGCTACCTGCCGGCGCTGACGCTGCTCGGCCGGTCCGACCCGGGCGGGCTGCCGGGCTGGCTGCCGTGGGCCTCGCCGCTGGTGGCCGTGCTGGCGGCGGGACTGTCCGGGCTGCTGTGGCGGTCCGGGATCCGGCACTACGTGGGGGCGGGCGGATGATCGTGTCGCTGCAGGACCTGACCCGGCACTTCGTGGTGCGCCGGTCCAGCGGGCGGCTGCGCCGGGAGAAGCGGGTCGTCCGGGCCGTGGACGGGATCAGCTTCGACGTCGCGGCCGGTGAGTGCGTCGGCTACATCGGGGCCAACGGGGCCGGCAAGTCGACCACGATCAAGATGCTGACCGGGATCCTGGTGCCGACCTCGGGCCGGGTCGAGGTGTGCGGGCTGGAGCCGGTGCGGCAGCGGCGGGAGCTGGCCCGCCGGATCGGCGTCGTGTTCGGGCAGCGCAGCCAGCTGTGGTGGGACCTGCCGCTGGCGGAGTCGTTCCGGCTGCTGGCCGCGATCCACGGGCTGCCGGCCGCGGCGGCCCGGGCCCGGCTGGAGCGGTGCGTCGCGCTGCTGGACCTCGCCTCCTTCCTGGACACCCCGGTACGCCAGCTGTCGCTGGGACAGCGGATGCGGGGCGAGGTGACCGCGGCGCTGCTGCACTCCCCGCAGCTGCTGCTGCTGGACGAGCCGACGGTGGGGCTGGACATCGTGTCGAAGGAGGCGCTGCGCGGGTTCCTGGCCGCGGAACGGCGCGAGGCCGGGACCACGATCCTGCTCACCACCCACGACCTGTCCGACATCGAGCGGCTGTCGGACCGGGTGGTCGTGGTCGACGGCGGGCGGGTCGTGCACACCGGCGACCTGGCCGGGCTGGCGGCCGAGGCCGGGGTGGAGCGGGTGCTCACCGTCGACCTGACCGGGCCGGCGGCGCCGCTGGCCGGCGTGCCCGGGACGCGGCTGCTGTCGGTGGAGGCGGGCGGGCTGCGCCAGCACCTGGCCCTGGCCGGCTCGGCCGCGGCCGCGGTCGCCGCCGTGTCGGCCCGGGTCGAGCTGCGCGACCTCACCATCGCCGAACCCGACATCGAGACCGTCGTGGCCCGCCTCTACCACCGCGCCGCCACCACCCGCGGTTAGGTTTTCTCCAGGAATTCGGAGCGTTCGCGTTCGGTGAGGGCGGTGACGGCGGCGGCCAGGCCGGGATGCCCGGCCAGCTCGGGGTCGGAG
Source organism: Mycobacteriales bacterium (assembly GCA_035474175.1). Lineage (GTDB taxonomy): Bacteria > Actinomycetota > Actinomycetes > Mycobacteriales > CADCTP01 > CADCTP01. The sequence continues at coordinate 7,808 of DATINN010000782.1, forward strand.
TCGACGATCCGGGTCGCCTCGGCGCGGGCCTCGGTGATGAGATCGCGGTCCCGCACCAGCGACAGCAGCTTGAAGGAGGAGCGGCCGGACTGGGCCTCGCCCAGCACCTGACCCTCCCGGCGCTGCTCCAGGTCGAGCTCGGCCAGCCGGAAACCGTCCACTGTGGACGCCACCGCGTCCAGCCGCTCGCGCGCGGGCGTGCCGGCCGGGGAGTCGGTGACCAGCAGGCAGATGCCGGCCGCGCTGCCCCGCCCGACCCGGCCGCGCAGCTGGTGCAGCTGCGAGATGCCGAAGCGGTCCGCGTCCAGCACCGCCATCACCGTCGCGTTGGGCACGTCCACGCCGACCTCGACCACCGTGGTCGCGACGAGCACGTCGACCTGCCCGGCCGCGAACCCGCGCATCACGGCGTCCTTCTCCTCCGCCGGCAGCCGCCCGTGCAGGATCCCGACCCGCAGCCCGTGCAGCGGCCCCTCGGCCAGCCCCGGCGCCACGTCCAGCACGGCCAGCGGCGCCCGCCGGCCGTCACCGTCCACTTCGGACTCATCGGGGGCGTCCTCGTCGGAGTCGGTGCCGCCGATGCGCGGGCAGACCACGTACGCCTGGTGCCCGGCGGCGACCTCCTCCCGGATCCGGGTCCAGACCCGTTCCAGCCAGGCCGGCTTCTCCCCCGCCGGCACGACCGTGGACGAGATCGGCGACCGGCCGCCCGGCAGCTCCCGCAGCGAGGACACCTCGAGATCCCCGTACACGGTCATGGCGACGGTGCGCGGGATCGGGGTCGCGGTCATCACCAGCACGTGCGGGTAGTCGCCCTTGGCCCGCAGCGCGTCCCGCTGCTCGACGCCGAAGCGGTGCTGCTCGTCCACCACGACCAGCCCGAGGTCGGCGAACTCCACCCCCTCCGACAGCAGCGCGTGGGTGCCGACGACGATGCCGGCCTCGCCCGAGGCGGCCGAGGCGCGGGCCGCCCGTTTCGCCGGCGCCGGCAGCGAGCCGGTCAGCAGCGCCACCCGGGTCGCCTGCTCGGCCGCGTCCAGCTCGCCGGCCCGGGCCAGCGGGCCGAGCAGCCCGGCCAGCGAGCGGGCGTGCTGCGCGGCCAGCACCTCGGTCGGGGCCAGCAGCGCGGCCTGCCCGCCGGCGTCGACGACCTGCAGCATGGCCCGCAGCGCGCACACCGTCTTGCCCGAGCCGACCTCGCCCTGCAGCAGCCGGTGCATCGGGTGCGCCGAGGCCAGCTCGGCCGCCAGCGTCTCGCCGACCGCCCGCTGCCCGTCGGTGAGCGCGAACGGCAGCCGCCCGTCGAACGCGGCCAGCACCCCGTCCGGCACCGGTGGTCGGGCCTGCCCCGGGCGGGCGGCCGCGGCTCGGCGGCGCTGGGCCAGCAGCGCCTGCAGCGGCAGCGCCTCCTCCCACTTCAGCCGCTTCTGCGCGCGCGAGAGCTCACCCCAGTCGGCCGGCTGGTGGATCCCGCGCAGCGCGGCCTCCAGCCCGACCAGCTGCTTGTCCTGCCGCAGCGGCGCCGGCAGCGGGTCGGGCGGGAAGTCGACCATGCCCAGCGCGAGGTCGACGCAGTCCGCGATCTTCCAGCTCGGCAGGGCGGCGGTCGCGGGGTAGACCGGGATCAGCTTGCCGGCGAAGTCCTCGACCGCGTCCTTGGCGTCGTCGTCCAGCAGCTGGTAGTCGGGGCTGTTGAGCTGGCGCTTGTCGTTGAACATCGTGACCTTGCCGGCGAACAGGCCGCGCCGGCCGACGGACAGCTCCTTCTCCCGCCAGGGCTGGTTGAAGAAGGTCAGCGTCAGCCGCCCCCGGCCGTCGGTGACCACGACCTCGAGCAGGCGGCCCCTGCGGGCCCGCATCGGCCGGACGTTGACCTTGCTCACCTCGGCCAGCACGGTGACCTCGTCGCCGGGCATGAGGTCGTGCAGGTCGGTCAGCTTGCCGCGCTCGGCATACCGCCTCGGGTAGTGCCGCAGCAGGTCGCCGACCGTGTGCAGGTCCAGCGAGGTCGCCAGCGGCTTGGCCGCGCGGGCGACGACGGCGTCCAGCCGCGAGTCCCAGTCGACCATCACTCCACCCCGACCAGCAGCGGTACGTCCGGGTGCGGCACCGTGTGCACGGTCACCTCGACCCCGGGGTGGTCGTGGCCGACCTGCCGGCCGAGGGCCGCGCCCAGGGCGGCCTCGGCGCCGCCGAGCACCAGGGTCACCAGCTCGCCGCCGCCGGAGAGCATCCGCTCCAGCAGCTCGGCCGCGACCGGCGCCAGCTCCGCGCCGATGAGCACGACGTCACCGTCGACCAGGCCGAGCACGTCGCCGGCCCGGCACGGCCCGGCCATGGTCAGCGCGTCCCGGCCGGCCGGGAACACCTCGGCCCAGCGGGTCGCGGCCGCGGCCTCGGCCATCGCGATGACGTCGTCGCCGAAGCGGCGGCCCTGGTCGTGCACGGCCACCGCGGCCAGGCCCTGCACCGGCGAGCGGGTCGGGACCACGGCGACCTCGACGCCGGCCGCGCGGGCCCGGTCGGCGGCGGCGTCGGCCAGCGCGGTCAGCTCGCCCCGGCCGGGCAGCACGACGGCCGCGGCGGTGCCGGCGGTGAGGACCGCGTCCAGGACCGCGTCCTCGGTGCCGTCGGCGACCAGCACGCCCTCGGCCGCGAACAGCTCGGCCACCCCGGCCCCGGGCGCGACGGCGACGACCGCGGTGCCGGGGCGGCGGAAGTCGGCCGGGGGCTCGTCGGCGAACCGGGTCACGGTGATGCGGTGCGGGCGGCCGGCCCGGATGCCGGCCTCGACGGCGGCGCCGATGTCGTTGACGTGCACGTGCACGGTCCAGGTGCCGGCGCCGGCCCCGACCACGACGAGGGAGTCGCCGAGGCCGCCGAGGTCCTCGCGCAGCGTGCTGACGGCGCCGTCCGGGGCGTCGAGCAGGTATTGCACCTCGTACCCGTACGCGTCGGAGCCCGACTCCCGCACGGTCTCGCGGGCCGGCCGGCCGCGGGGGGCGCGCGGCAGCGGCACGGGATCGCCGCCGACCACGGTCGCCAGCGCCTCCAGCAGCAGGCACAGCCCCCGCCCGCCGGCGTCGACCACGCCCGCCCGGGCCAGCACCGGCAGCTGCTCCGGCGTCCGCTCCAGCGCCCGGGCCGCGCCCGCGGCGGCGGCCCGGGCCACCGCGGCCAGCTCGTCCCCGGCCGCGCCGGCCGCCCGGGCCGCGCCCTTCACGACCGAGAGCATCGTGCCCTCGACCGGCTCGGCGACGGCGTCCCAGGCCAGCGCGGCGGCGCGGTCCAGGGCGCCGGCCAGCGACCGGCCGGTGCCGTCGGCCATGCTCCCGGCCAGTCCGGTCAGGACCTGGCTGAGGATGACCCCGGAGTTGCCGCGGGCGCCCAGGACGGCGCCGCGGGACATCGAGGCCAGCGTCGCGGCCAGGTCGCCGGGCGGGTCGGTGCGGACGGCGGTGTCGGCCGCGCGCAGCGTGAGCAGCAGGTTGGTGCCGGTGTCCCCGTCCGGCACCGGGTAGACGTTCAGGTCGTCGATCTCCGCCCGTGCAGCCTCCAGCGCGGCGACGGCCCCGGTGCACCAGCGCCGTACCGCCGAGGGGTCGAGGACGTCGATCGCCGCCACCTCCTGCCGCCTGGATGCCGACCCGCCAGCGTGCGAGGGTACGGGGTGGGCCGACCGGTTTGGCCGCCCCTCGCGCCGCTGGCTACACTGGCGCGGTTGCCCGGTCCTCGGGCCGGTGCACGACGACGATCCAGAATCAGAGGAGTTCCCCCGTGGCCAGCGTGTGCGACGTCTGCGGCAAGCGGCCCGGCTTCGGCAAGTCGGTGTCCCACTCCCACCGCCGCACCTCGCGCCGGTGGAACCCCAACGTGCAGACCGTCCGCGCGCTGGTCTCCCCCGGCACCCGCCGGCGGGTCACCGTGTGCACGTCCTGCCTGAAGGCCGGCAAGGTCACCCGCGGCTAGAGCCGGAAGCGCCAGGAGGCCCGCTCCCCGTCCAGACGGGAAGCGGGCCTCGTCGCGTCAGACCGTCTTGCGCTGCGCCAGCCAGGTGCCGACGGCGAAGTTGAGCCCGCCCAGGCCGAGACCCAGCGCGAGCAGCTGCAGCCCGTTGACGAACTTGATCAGCCCGTCCCCGTCGACGGCCAGCGACAGGATGAAGCCGAGCACGCCGATGCCGGCGCAGACGTACCCGATGATCGTCAGGGCGGTCGCGGCCAGCGCCAGCTTGTCCTGGGGCGGCTTCGGGGTCGACGGCGCGGACGCCGCGTAGCTGCCGGACTGGTAGCCGCCGGGCTGCTGCTGCCCGTAGCCGCCGCCGTACGGCTGCTGCGGCTGCTGCCCGGTCTGGTACGGCTGCTGCTGGGCCGCCGGCTGCCCCCCGTACGGCTGGCCGCCGTAGGAAGGCTGCCCGCCGTAGCCCTGCTGCGGGTCGTACTGGCCGGAGCCGTAGGTGGGCTCGCTCATGTCCTGCCTCTCTCGTGGATGGTTCGGGAACTCACAGCCCGCGGGCGCGCGCCGCTGCGACGACCAGCTCGGCCGCGGCGTTCCAGGGGATGGCGGTGGTGTCGATCACCAGGTGGTAGTGCCGGGCGTCGGCCGGGTCGGCCCGGTAGAAGTTGCGCACGTACGCGGCCCGGGCGGCGTCGTTGGACCGTAGCGCCCGGCGCACCTCGGCCTCGGACCGGCCCGAACGCTGCACCGAGCGCGCGACCCGGCCCTCCACCGGCCCGTCCAGCCGCACGTGCAGGGCGTCGTCCCGGCCGGCCAGCACGATCGCCGCGGCCCGGCCCAGCACCACCCCGCCGATCCCGGCGATCTCGTGCAGCACCTCTTCGGTCTTCTCCCGGAAGGCGTGCTCGTCGGCGAAGGTGTGATACGCCAGCGGCCCGGCGCCGGCCATCTCCGGCACCAGCGCCATCGAGGAGATCACCCGCCACAGCCCGCGGTCGGTGGTCTCGTCCCGCTGCCGGGCCAGGTCGAGGGGCACGTCGAGCTTGCGGGCGACGCCGGCCGGCACCGCCCGGTCGACGAAGGGCAGCCCGAGGGCCTCGGCCACCGCCGGGCCGATCTCGCTGCCCCCGGCGCCGTAGGACGCCGAGACCGTCACCACTCCCACGAGGCGGAAGCATGGCAGACGGGCGCGGCTAGGGGACCAGGCGCTTGCCGAACGCGCGGGACAGCGGGGCGCCGGCGTAGTAGCCGAACCCCTCGATCGGCTCGTAGCCGGTGGACCGGTAGAGCGCGATCGCCTCCGGCTGCACGCTGCCGGTCTCCAGCACGATCTCGCCGATGCCGGCCGCGGCCGCGGTCCGCTCCAGCTCGGCCAGCACGGCCCGGGCGACCCCGCGGTTGCGGAACCCGGCGACCGTGAACATCCGCTTGATCTCGGCCCGGCCGTCGCCGAGGTCGCGCCAGCCGCCGCAGCCGGCCGCCGTGCCGTCCAGCCAGGCCAGCAGGAACAGCCCCCGCGGCGGCGCGAACTCCGCCGCGTCGATCGGGGCCTCGTCGCGCCCGCCGTAGCGCACCACGTACTCGCCCTGGATGAGCTCGATCAGGTCCTTGACCACCGGGTCGTCCAGCCGGGCAACCTCGACGTTCACCGCCACCGCCAGCCGTGGTCGACCGGGCCGATGCCGGCCCCGAGGGGGAAGCCGGCCGCGATCGCGCCGGTCACGTAGTCCTTGGCCGCCGCCACCGCCTCCGGCAGCGGGTCGCCCAGCGCCAGCCGGGACGCGATCGCGCTGGCCAGCGTGCAGCCGGTGCCGTGGGTGTGCCGGTTGTCCAGCCGCGGGGCCCGGTACGTCCGGGCGAGCCCGTCCCGGGTCACCAGCAGGTCGACGGCGTCGCCGGCGAGGTGGCCGCCCTTGACCAGCACCGCGGCCGGCCCCAGCGCGAGCACGGCGTCGGCGGCCCGGCGCAGGTCGTCCTCGGTGTCGACCTTGACCCCGGTGAGCTGGCCCACCTCGTACAGGTTGGGGGTGACGAGGGTGGCGACGGGCAGCAGCTCGGCCCGGACGGCCGCGACCGCGTCCGGCGCCAGCAGCGCGTCGCCGTGCTTGCTCACCCCGACCGGGTCGACCACGACCGGGACCCCGACCTCGGCCAGGACCGCGGCGACGGTGGAGACCAGCGCGGACGAGGCCAGCATGCCGGTCTTCACCGCGTCCACGCCGATGTCGCCGAGCACGCTGTCGAGCTGGGCCCGGACGGCCTCGACCGGCAGCTCCCAGTAGCCCTGGACGCCGAGCGAGTTCTGCGCGGTGACGGCGGCCAGCACGCTCATGCCGTGCACGCCGCAGGCCAGCATCGTCTTCAGGTCGGCCTGGATCCCGGCGCCGCCCCCGGAGTCGGAGCCGGCCACCGTCAGCACGCGCGGCGGAGTCACCCGGCCACGGTAGCTAGCGGAAGTGGTCCCAGCCGCCGGGGGCCTCGTACGCGCTGCCGTCCACGACCACGCCCCGCCCGCGGGCGACCCGGCCGATCACCGTCCACGGCGCCGGCGGCGGGTCCGACCCCGGGAACGTCGCGGCCAGCACCGCGGCGTCGTCCCCCGGCCCGAGCACCGGCGCGGCCGCGGTGCTCCCGGCGAAGCGCGCGGTCAGCCGGCCGACGAGCCCGAACTCACCGACCTCAGCGACAGTGATGGCACGTGTCCTCTCGATGAGATCG
>DATINN010000783.1:0-2611 GCA_035474175.1 Mycobacteriales bacterium
CGCCAGACCCCGGACGCCTCCCGTCCCAGGCCGTGCTCGAACAGCACCCGCAGGACGTCGTCGTCCGGGGTGAACATCCGGTTGTAGAGGGTCTGGCCGTCGTTCGGGTCGGCGCCGGCCGCCAGCAGCACCCGGGCCAGCGCGATGGAGTCGGGGTGCCGCGGCTGCCGGCCCGGCCCCATCTCGCCCTCGCCGAAGACCCCGGTCAGCGCGGTGAACGGCGGCGTCAGCCCGTGCCAGGCATACCCGGCGTCCGGGTCGGCGCCCGCGTCCCGCAGCAGCTCCGCCGCCGGCACCGGCGCGACCTGCGGCACCCGGGAGTAGGCGAGGTAGAGCAGCGGCTCCCAGCCGTTCGGGCCGCCGGGCCGGGTGGCGGCGGCCGGGTCGGCGGCCAGGTGCCGGGCCAGGGCGGCGTCGTCGCCGAGCGCGGCCGCCGCGTACACCGAGGAGCCGGCCAGGTCGGGCGTGCGCAGCGCGGTCGCCGCCGCCCACCGCTCCGGCCCGTCCTCGGCGGCGTAGACCAGGCAGGCCAGCCGGCAGAACTCGTCGGCCGGCGCGCTCGCCGGCCCGACCGCGTCCGGGTTCCGGCGCCATCCGCCGAGCAGGTCCAGCTGCCGGCGCAGCGCCGGCCAGGACGAGAAGCCGCACTCCCGCGCGACCACCAGCTGGGCCGCGGACAGGGCGAAGGCCGGCCCGGGCGGGAAGTCGTACCGGGTGGCGAGCGCGACGGCCTCGGGCTCCCCGGCCCGCACCGCGCGGTGCAAGCGGCGGGCCAGCCGGCGCAGGCGGTCGATGCTCGGGTCGTCGGGCAGGCGGATCGTGGGCACGCGGACTCCTCTCGGGCCGCCGGCGGTCGCGCCGGCTGCCGACACAGCCCGCCGTCCGCGGGGCCGGGCCGAAAGGAGCGGGACGTGCGGTGCTCCGGGCCGTACACAGGTGGGCCGAGCCCTTCCCGCGGACCGGGTGCGCCCTGCGCGCAGGACGAGATTAACGCTCCCGGTACGTGACTGCGCTAGTTTCGTCGCCGTGCGCGAGCTGCAGCAGTACGTGGCGGAGACGGCGGATCGGCTCGGGTTGCATGCGACACCGGCGACCCTGCTGCTCGACCTGCAGGCCCGGATCGGTGCGCTGGCCGACGAGGTGGTCCGGGCGACCGAGCACGGGCGGCGCCCGTTCCGGCCGACCCGGGACTGGGAGGTGCTGCTCGGCGACCTCGCGTTCGCGATGGTGACGCTGGCCGACCAGACCGGGGTGGAGACGGAGCGGGCGATCCGGATCGCCGCCGACCGCATGTACCACTCGGCCATGGCCCAGCAGCGCCAGCAGCCCGCCGCCGAGTCCTGGCCCTTCTCCGGCTGACCTCCGCCGCGGCCGCCCGGCGGGGTGGCGCGGGGGCCGGCGCGTGCCTGCGCGAGACTGGCGCCGTGCGGGAGGTGACGGTCGGGACCGGCGCCGGGGCCGAGTTCCTCGGGGCCGACGTCGTGCTGCCGCTGGGCCCGCAGCATCCCTCGGCGCACGGGGTCCTGCAGGTGCGGCTGTCGGTCGAGGGGGACACCGTCGTCGCGGCCGAGCCGATCGTCGGCTTCATGCACCGGGGCGCGGAGAAGCTGTTCGAGGTCCGGGACTACCGGCAGATCACCGTGCTGGCCAACCGGCACGACTGGCTGTCCGCGTTCGGTAACGAGCTGGGCGTGGTCGGCGCGGTCGAGCGGATGCTCGGCCTGGAGCTGCCGCCGCGCGCGGTCTGGCTGCGCACCCTGCTGGCCGAGCTCAACCGGGTGCTCAACCACCTGCTGTTCCTCGGCGGCCACCGGCAGCGCGAGACCGTGCAGGCCGTCCTGGAGGAGGCGACCGGCGGCCGGATCCACTACATGGCCAACCGGGTCGGCGGCCTCAAGGACGACGTACCCGCGGGCTGGACCGAGCGGGTCCGCCGCGCCGTCGTCGCGGTCCGGGCCGACGTCCCGCCCGTCCCCGCCATCGCCCCGGGTCTGGGCGTGCTCACCCCCGCCGACGCCAAGGCGTACGGGGTGAGCGGCCCGGTCGCCCGCGCCAGCGGCCTGGACTTCGACCTGCGCCGGGACGAGCCCTACCTCGCGTACGGGGAGCTGTCCCCGCGGGTGGTGACCCGGACCGCCGGCGACGCCCGGGCCCGGTACGAGTGCGTGCTGGAGCAGCTGCAGGTGTCGCTGGAGCTGGCCGACGCGGTCCTGGACCTGCTGCCCGGCGGGCCGGTCAACGTGCGGCTGCCCAAGACGGTCAAGGCCCCGGAGGGCGACGTCTACGAGTGGACCGAGAACCCGCTCGGCATCAACGGCTACTACCTGGTCTCGCACGGCGAGCGCACACCGTGGCGCCTCAAGCTGCGCTCCGCGTCGTTCAACAACGTGCAGGCGCTGACCGCCCTGCTCCCCGGTACGAAGGTCGAGGACCTGGTCACGGTGCTGTCCAGCGTCTTCTTCGTGGTCGGCGACATCGACCGCTGACCCCGCCGCGCGGCCGACCCACCCAGCACGGCGCGGCGAGACCGCCGCCACCGCCGCGCGGCCCGCCGCCGGAACCCTGCCTACCGGCGCGCGGTCAGCTCTTCCTGCGTACGCCGCATCGCGTG
>DATINN010000784.1:0-5681 GCA_035474175.1 Mycobacteriales bacterium
GGCGGTGATGTTGCAGAACGGGTTGGTGTCGTCGAGGCAGAGCCCGACGCTGAGGTTGTTGGAGTCCTTGTACCAGACCGGGAACCCGTTGTCCGGGCTCGTCGGTCCGACCGCGAGCAGCTTGCTCGGCGGGCCGCTGACGACGTCGGCGTTGCCGATGCCGCCCTGGACCACCAGGAAGCTCGCCAAGACGGTGACCGCCGCGCCCACCAGCGCGACGGCCTTGCGTCGCGGAGATTGGCGCAGCAACGTTGAGCGCTTCGGTAGGCGCTGAGATATGCGCATCGGTAGGTGAGTCCCTCCTAGGCGAACGGGTCTACAAGCACGTTCGGGCCATCAGGGTTGAGCCGCCAGACCTCGCTGGTGGGGGTCCACCCCCCAATACTTGGGGGAGGCATGGGCGCGGGTGGGTAGTCAGATGGGGGAGTCAGCTCGTTGCGTCCGCAACGATTATTCGAGTCCGAGACGCCCGATTAGTACGAAGAGAATCGCCACTCATCCTGACAAACCGGCCACCGGCCCGGACGGCGCGGCGGACGGCGCACGTCGGGGAGCCGCCGAGTGCCCCTACGATGCGGGGCAATCCGCTACGCCACTTGGAGTAAGTAACCGGTCACCCTAGGGCGGGATCGCGTTGCTCGCGCGGCCTCTAGGCTGACCCGGGTGACGACGACCCCCCACCGACCGGGCTGAGGCCGGCGGTGCTCCCGGTCCAGATCGCCCAGCACGCCGACGACCTCGAGCGGGCGGCGGCGTTCTACGCCGACCTGCTCGGCACCGGCCCGGCCGCGACGTACGACCCCCCGGGGTTGGTCTTCTTCGACCTCGGCGGGGTGCGGCTGCTGCTGGAGCGGGGCGCGCCGAGCGCCCTGCACTACCTCCGGGTCGCCGACATCGACGCGACCGTGGCCCGGCTCCGGGCGGCCGGGGTGCCGGTCGAGTCCGAGCCGCACGTGATCTTCTCCCACGCCGACGACGTGCTCGGGCCGGCCGGGACGGACGAGTGGCAGGCGTTCGTCCGCGACTCCGAGGGCAACCTGCTCGGCCTGGTCGAGCAGCGCCCGGCGCCCGCCAGCTGAGCGTCGCCGGGCGGCGGGTCCACAGTGGACTCAGCGGATGGCCGCATCGGGATCGGGGTGCGCCGGGCGGCCTGCGGTCGAGGGGATATCCCGCCTCAGCGTCCGAAGTGGACGGCCGCCGCGCGCTACCTGCGCACTCAGGCGGGCTGCAGTGCGGGCCGGGCCGCGGCGACCAGCTCGGCCGCGTCCTCGACCAGCAGCGGGGCGCCGCCGTGACAGGCCAGCCAGTCGCCGTGCCGGCTCAGGAACGCGGTCAGGTCCGGCACCCCGGCGCCCGGCGCCGGCGTCCGCCACTCGGTGGCGACCAGCGCGGCCCACGAGGTCAGCACGGCCTGGATCGCGGTCCGGGTCTCGGCCCCGGCGCAGGCGTCGTACAGGTCCGGCAGCGCGGCCAGGTCGCGCCGCAGCCCGCGCAGGCAGGCGTCGCAGATCCGCCGTCCCGGCGTGGTGATCTGGCATCGGTGGTCCATGGGCACTCCCTCTCGTGGTTCCACTGTGAGGTACGCGCCCCCGCCCCGGCCGCTCCCACGATGCGCTGAAATCGCAGGATGTTGCCATCGGGGGAACGCCCCGGCCGGAGCGGGCCCCGCGGACAGGCCGACGCTCTAGGGTGGTGCGGCGGGATCCGGTGGGGGGAGGCGGCGCGATGGGACGGGTGCTGTCCCGGCGCTCGCTGCTGCGGGCCGCGGGCGTCGCCGGCCTGGGCGTGCCCGTGCTGTCCGCGTGCACGTCGCCGGCGCCGGCGACGCGCCGGACCCGTGGCGTCACGGGCGACCCGGTGTCGGTGGCCATGCACCTGCACAGCTCGTTCAGCGAGGGCACCGCGAGCATGGCCACCCACCTGGACCAGGCCCGGCGGCTGGGCGTGGACGTGCTGTTCTGGACCGACCACGACTTCCGGGTGTCGGCCCAGGGCTACCGGCGCCGGCTGGGGCTGGGCGCGGCCACCGACACCGAGCACGGCGTCGCGCTGACCTGGAAGCCGCGCGGCCCCGGCCGGGTCGGGTACGCCGACGGGGCCGCGGAGCTGACTGGCACCGGGGCGGAGGCGTTCTGGCTGGACGCCGACGCGTGGAACTCCACGTACAGCGGGTCGATCGCGGACACCACGCTGGCGGTGACGGTGCGCCCGGCGGCTCCGGGCGGCTACGCGGCGGTCCAGCTGGACCTGTCCTACCACCCGGCCGGCGGCGGCCGGCCCGCCGGGCAATACCGGCTCACCTACCGGATCGGGGCCACGCCCACCTGGGGCTGGCGCGCGGACGGCCGGGACGGGCAGGTCGACGTGCCCGCGCCGGCCGGCTGGTCGACCGTGACCCTGCACCCGGCCGACGACATCGGCGGCCTCTGGCCCGACCTGGTGGCCGGTGACAACGCGCTGCACAAGCTGCGGGTCGGGGTCGTGGGGGCCGGTCCGGCCGGGTTCCGCGAGGTCGCCATCGACCGGTCCCGGCGGGCCGACTCGCTCGGGCTGATGCGCGACGTCATGGCGCAATACTCGCAGCGTTACCCGGACCGCCGGCAGTACGCGGCGCTGGAGGTCTCGCTGGTCCGGCACCTCAACTGGTTCGGCGGCGAGCTGACCATGCCCGACTACGGCGACCGGGCTCCGGTCAAGGACGACGGCATCCCGGCCGCGACAGCGATGGTGGACCGGGTCCACCGCCACGGCGGACTGGCGTCCTACAACCACCCGCTCGGCGCCAGTCCACAGGCGACAGCCGCGCACATGGTGGCCACCAGGGCCCTGGGGGCCGACATCGTCGAGGTCGCGTACGGTGGTCCGTCCATTGTGGACGGCATGCTGCACGTGCTGGACGCGTGCGCCCGCAACCTCGTGCTGGTCACCGCCAACGGCGTCACCGATGACCACAGCGGCACCGACTGGTACTCGAACGGGAAGTCCAACTGGATCACCCGGATGTGGGCCGACTCGGCCGAGCTGCCCGACCTGCAGGACGCGCTGCTGGCCGGGCGGGTCTGGGCCTACAAGCCCGACCGGTGGACCGGGGCGCTGCGGACCACGGCCGGCGACAGCCCCGGGATGGGCGCGGTCGTGGCCACCGCGGCCCGGTCCGTGCCGGTCACCGTCACCGCCACCGAGCTGCCCAGGGGCGGCGCGCTGGAGGTCGTCACCGGCCGGGCCGACCGGGCCGCGCCGGTGCCGGCGGTCAGCGCGGTCACCGCGACCGGCGGGACCCACAGCGCCGACGTCGCCACCGGCAGCTACGTCCGCGCGGTCGTCCGGGACGCGGCCGGGCGCATCGTCGGCGTCGGCAACCCGACCTGGGTCGTGCGCGAGCACGCCGCGGTCCCGACCGAGCGCCAGCTCACCGTCTGAGCCGGCCCGAGCGGCAGCTCACGGTGCGAGCCGGCCGGGTGGCAGCTCCCGGTCGGAGCCGGCCGAGTGGCGGGCGTCACCGGCTGCCGGGCCCGGAGTGGGGGAGGATCGGGGGGTGACTTCCCCGGACAGGAGCTGACGTGGCCGACTGGCAGGAGCCCGGCGCGCACGAGGTGGCCGACGGGATCTTCCGCGTCCCGCTGCCGCTGCCGATGGACGGGCTGCGCGCGGTCAACGTCTACGCGGTCACCCACGGGTCCGCGGTGACGATGATCGACGCCGGCTGGGCCGTCGAGGAGTCGCGGACCCAGCTGGAGCAGTCGCTCAAGCGGATCGACCTCGGGCTCGCCGACGTGGACCGGTTCCTGGTCACCCACGTGCACCGGGACCACTACACCCAGGCCGTCGCGGTGCGGAAGGAGTTCGGCACCCGGGTCAGCCTCGGCATCGGCGAGAAGGGCACGATCGACATCCTCAACGACGGCCGGCCCGACGGGCCGGCCCAGCTCGGGCTGCTGCGGCGGTTCGGAGCGGCGGAGATGGTGGCCGAGCTGACCGCCGCCTGGAGCGGGCAGACCGACCCCTCGGTGTGGGAGCCGCCCACGGACTGGATCGAGGACGGGCAGGAGCTGCCGGTCGGCGACCGCTCGCTGCTGGCCGTGCACACCCCCGGCCACACCCGCGGGCACCTGGTCTTCGCCGACCTCGCGCACGGGCTGCTGTTCGCCGGGGACCACGTGCTGCCGCACATCACCCCCTCGATCGGCTTCGAGGCCGCGGTGGCGGCCTCGCCGCTGGCCGACTACCTGCGCTCGCTGGCGGCCGTGCGGGCGATGCCGGACCTGCGGCTGCTGCCCGCGCACGGGCCGGTCACGGAGTCGGTGCACGCCCGGGTGGACGAGCTGCTCGCTCACCACGAGGACCGGCTGGCGGCGTCGCTGGCCGCGGTCGAGGCCGGCGCGGTCACCCCGTACGAGGTGGCGAAGGCGCTGGGCTGGACCCGGCGCAACCGGTCCTTCGCCGACCTGGACGCGGGCAACCGGATGCTGGCCGTCTGCGAGACCGCGGCGCACCTGCTGGTGCTGGTGGCGCAGGACCGGGCCCGCCGGTCCACAGTGGACGGCGTCGACCACTTCGCGGCCTGAGCCGGGCGCCCCGCCCCGCTCGTCCGGTGAACGGCGGGGGAACGACAGGGGGACGGTAGGTAAAGTTCCGGCATGGAGCGTCCCGGGCCGGACCGTGTCCCGTCGCCCCGGCGGGCCCGGATCGACGCGCTCGCGGCCGGCGGCGCGGTCGAGCCGGACCTGGACGCCTGGGCCGCCGGGCGGGGGCTCGCCGTCGGGGGCTGGCGGCGGGTGTTCGGCCGGCTGCAGCCGCCGGGCTCGCCCTGGGCGGTGCTGGCGTACGAGGCCGTGCCCGGGCCGACCGTCCGGGTCCTGCTGCACGAGCCGGGCGCCGGGCCGGAGCGGGCCGTCCCGGCCGGGCCGCTCGGGCTGATCGAGATCTCCACCTGCGAGAGTGACCCGGCGCTGCCCGGGCTGCCGGCCGTGCTGGCCGGGCTGCGGGACCCGGCGGTGGTGCGCTACCGGCCGGGCAACCGGTGCACGGTCCGCGGCACCGCCGGGGGCGCGCGCTTCGTCAAGGTCATGTCCGGCACCGACGACCAGGTCGACGCGCGCGAGCTGTGGGCGGCGGCCCGGTCCGGGGCGCTGTCCTTCGCGCCGCCGCAGCCGCACGGGTGGGACGAGCCGACCCGCTCCAGCTGGTACGGCGTGGTGCCGGGCGGCCCGATCGCGGCCGGCCTGCTCGGGCCGGACGGGGCGTCGGTGGCGCGGCGGATCGGGGCCGCGCTGGGCGAGCTGGCGGTGGCGCCGCTGCACCCGGTCAGCACCTGCGGGCCGGCCGACCAGCTGGCCCGGACCGGCCGGGCGCTGGCCCGGGCCGCGGCGGCGGCGCCCGCGCTGGCGGAGCGGCTGGAGGCGGCCGGGGCGGTGCTGGACCGGGTGCACGCCCGGCTGCCGGAGCGGCCGCTCGTGCCGGTGCACGGCGCGCCGCACATGCACCAGTGGCTGGTCGACGGGGACGGGCGGCTCGGCCTGGTCGACTTCGACCGGTATGCGCGGGGCGAGCCGGAGCTGGACATCGCCACCTTCCTGGTCGAGCTGGAGACGGAGTCGCCGCGGGCGGTGCCGATGCCGGAGCTGACCGCCGCCGTCGTCGCCGGGTTCGCCGCGACCGGGGGCGAGCTCGACCCCGCCCGC
>DATINN010000785.1:0-5326 GCA_035474175.1 Mycobacteriales bacterium
GCGACCGCGGCGAAGAAGGCCCCGGCCGCGAAGGCGCCGGCGAAGGCCGTCCCGCCGGCGATCGAGGAGACGCCGGTCAGTTAGGGGCCAGCAGCTCCAGGCGGTTGCCGCACGGGTCGTCGACGTAGCAGCGGCGGTAGCCGGGCAGCAGGTCGTCCCAGCGGACGTCCAGCCGCGCCGCCACCGCGGTCAGGTCGTCGACCAGCAGCGCCGGGTGCGCCTTGCGCGCCGGCCGGAACTCCGGATCGATCCCGAGATGCAGCTCCACCGACCCGGACCGGAACCACGCCCCACCCCGCGCGGCCAGCGCGGCCGGCTTCGCCACCTCGGTCATCCCCAGCACCCCGCCGTAGAACTCGCGCAGCGCCGGCTCCGACCCCGCCGGCACGGCGAGCTGGACGTGGTGCAGCCCGACGATCATCCCGGCACCTGCGCCACCGCGAACACCCGCCGGAACGGCACCACCGTCCCGTACGGCTGCGCCGGGTACGCCTCCCGCAACGCGGCACCGTACGAGGCCTCGAACTCGGCCGCCTCCGCGGGCGAGAGCCGGTCCAGCACCGGCCGCAACGCCGTGCCCCGCACCCAGCCCAGCACCGGATCCGGACCGGTCAGGACATGCGCGTACGTCGTCTCCCAGGCGTCGACCGCGCAGCCCAGCCCGGCCAGCAGCGCCACGTATCCGGCCGCGTCCGGCACGTCCGGCCACCGGCCGGCATCGCCGAGCCGGTCCCGCCACCGCGGCGACCCGCGCAGCGACCGCAGCAGCGCGTGCGAGGGCGCGTCCCCGTTGCCGGGCACCTGCAGCGCCAGCCACCCGCCCGGCGCCAGCGCCCCGACCAGCCGCGGCAGCAGCTCCCAGTGCCGCGGCACCCACTGCAACGCCGCGTTGGACACCAGCACGTCGACCGGCCCCTCCGGCTGCCAGTCCTCGATCCGCCCCAGCACGTACCGCGCGCCGCCCGAAGCAGAGGCCGCGCTCGGAGCCGCGCCCGGAGCCGCGCCCGGAGCCGCGCCCGGAGCCGCGCTCACAGCCTCAGCCAGCATCGACTCCGATGAGTCGACCCCCACCACCGACGCGTCCGGCCAGCGCTGAGCTAGCGTCGCCGTCAGCCGCCCGTCCCCGCAGCCCAGGTCCACGACCGACCGCGGCGACGCGGCCCCGACCCGGGCGACCAGCTCGTGGAACGGACGGTCCCGCTCGTCCGCGTACCGCTGGTAGACCGCTGGATCCCACATCCGCAACTCCTCTCGACGTCGAGATAGATTACCTCGACGTCGAGATACAATGCCAGCGTGCGCGACGAGACCGACGGGCTGATCGAGGCCTGGCAGCGCGAGCGGCCCGACCTGGACGTGGCGCCGCTGGCCGTGCTCAGCCGGGTGACCAGGCTGGCCCGGCACCTGGACCGGGAGCGGCGGGCGGCGTTCGCCGAGCACGGTCTGGAGGCGTACGAGTTCGACGTGCTGACCGCGCTGCGCCGGGCCGGCCCCCCGTACGAGCTGACGCCCGGCCGGCTCGTCCGCGAGACGCTCGTCGGCTCCGGCACGATGACCAACCGGCTGGACCGGCTGGAGGCGCGCGGGCTGCTGGAGCGGCGGCCCGACCCCGAGGACGGCCGCGCCCGCCGGATCCGGCTCACCGACCACGGCCGGGACCGCGCCGACGCGGCCATCGCCGACCTGCTGGAGCGGGAGCGACGGCTGCTCGCAGCGCTGTCGGAGCGCGACCGGAGCACGCTCGCTGCACTCCTGCGTACCGTGCTGGGAAACTTCGAGGGAAGCCCCGTCGACGCCTGAGGGCCGCCTGAGCCGCACGTCCGATTCTGTCGGAACCGGCCTATACAGTCGGCCCGTCACAGCAGCCCACACCGAGCCGGAGGAGGTCGCCATCGCCGCCGACCGACCGCCTCCGGAGCAGTCCGAGGCCCTGGTCTCCTCGACCCAGCGGATCCGCGCCGTGCTGCGGGTCCGCGACTTCCGCCGCCTCTGGCTGGTCATGACGGCCTCCAGCTTCGGCGACTGGCTCGGACTGCTGGCCACCACGGCGCTCGCGGCCGAGCTCGCCGACGGATACGCCGCGGCCAACTTCGCCCTCGGTGGCGTCCTCGTCGTCCGGCTCCTGCCGGCGGTCCTGTTCGGGCCGCTGGCGGGCGCGTTCGCGGACCGGTTCGACCGCCGCAAGATGATGGTCGTCGCCGACCTCTGCCGGTTCGCGCTGTTCCTGTCGATCCCGCTGGTCGGCGCGCTGTGGTGGCTGTTCGTGGCGACCTTCCTGGTCGAGTGCGTGAGCCTGTTCTGGATCCCGGCCAAGGAGGCCTCGGTCCCCAACCTCGTCCGCAAGGACCAGCTGGAGGAGGCCAACCAGGTCAGCCTGGTCACGACGTACGGGATCACGCCGGTCGCGGCGGCGCTGACGTTCTCCGCGCTGGCGCTGCTGACCCGGCTGCTGGCCGACCGGTTCGAGTTCTTCGTCGGCAACCGGGTCGACCTCGCGCTCTACATCAACGCGCTGACGTTCCTGGCCTCCGCGCTGACCGTGCAGCGGATCCGCCGGATCAGCGGCCGCTCGGTCGGCACCGGCGGGCCGCCGACCCAGGGCGTGCTGCGGCTGGTGGTCGAGGGCTGGGCCTTCATCGGGCAGACGCCGCTGATCCGCGGCCTGGTCATCGGCATCCTCGGCGCGTTCGCCGCCGGCGGCGCCGTCATCGGCACCGGCAAGACCTACGCGGCCAGTCTCGGCGGCGGCGACGCGACGTACGGGATCCTGTTCGGCGCGGTCTTCGTCGGCCTCGGTCTCGGCATGGGGCTCGGCCCGCGGGTGGCCCGCGACCTGTCCCGGCGGCGGCTGTTCGGGCTGTCGATCGTGTTCGCCGGCGGCTGCCTGGTGCTGGTCGCGCTGATGCCGCATCTGGTGCTGAGCCTCATCTGCGTGATCGGCGTCGGCTTCGGCGCCGGCACGGCCTATCTCTCCGGGGTGACGCTGCTCGGTCGCGAGGTCACGGACGACGTGCGCGGCCGGACGTTCGCGTTCGTCCAGTCGCTGGTCCGGATCGACCTGATCCTGACCCTGGCCGCGGCGCCGTTCGTGGTCGGCCTGCTCAAGCAGCGCACTGTCGACGCCGGCTTCGTCGACTTCACCGTGGACGGCACCCGGATCCTGCTCGCGTTCGCCGGGCTGCTCGCCGTCGGTGGCGGCATCGTGTCCTACCGGCAGATGGACGACCGGACCGGCGTGCCGGTGGTGCCCGACGTGGTCAGCGCGCTGCGCCGCGACACGACGACGCGGCGGCGGCTGTCCAACGGCGGCATGCTCATCGCGTTCGAGGGGGGCGAGGGTTCGGGCAAGTCGACCCAGACGACCCGGCTGGCCGAGTGGCTGACCGAGCGCGGGGTCGCGGTGACCACCACCCACGAGCCCGGGGCGACCGACTTCGGGCTGCGGATCCGCGGCATCCTGCTCGACTCCGCCGACGGCTCGCTGACGCCGCGGGCCGAGGCGCTGCTGTTCGCGGCCGACCGGGCCCACCACGTCGACACCGTGATCCGGCCGGCGCTGGACCGGGGCGACGTCGTGATCACCGATCGATACGTGGACTCCTCGCTGGCCTACCAGGGCGCCGGCCGGTCGCTGTCGGTGGACGACGTCCGCCGGCTGTCCCGCTGGGCGACGAACGGGCTGAAGCCCGACCTGACCGTCCTGCTCGACATCGACCCCGAGGTCGGGCTGGAGCGGGCCCGGTCCTCGACCCGGGAGCACGACCGGCTGGAGCGGGAGTCGCTGGAGTTCCACCGCCGGGTCCGCACGGCGTTCCGGTCGCTGGCCGACGCCAACCCCGACCACTACCTGGTGGTCGACGCCGGCGGCAGCCCCGACACGGTGGCGACGACCATCCGGCTGGCGGCCGGCAAGCGGGTCGCCGCTCGGCTGGGCGCGCAGCGCCCGGTGCCGGCGGATGCCCCGGCCGGCCGTCCGCTGCGCTGGCGCAGCCGCCGCTCCCGCACCGGATCGGGCGCGACGGCCACGCCGGTGCCGCCGCGCGGGACCCCGGTGCCCCCCGTCGGCGTCGCCAGCGCGCCGCCCGAGGAGTCCACCCGGGAGGAGTCGCGATGACCGTCTGGGACGAGGTCGTCGGCCAGCCCCGGGCGGTCGAGACGCTGCGCGAGGCCGCGGCCGCCGCGCACCAGATCGTGCTGGGGGAGCAGACCGCGGCGGGATCGATGACGCACGCCTGGCTGTTCACCGGGCCGCCCGGCTCCGGCCGCTCCGTCGCGGCCCGGGCCTTCGCGGCCGCGCTGCAGGGCGAGCGGGACGGGATCGGCTGCGGCGTCTGCCCGGGCTGCCACACCGTCCGCTCCCGGACGCACGCCGACGTCCACATCGTCGTGCCCGAGGGCCTGTCGATCGCGGTGCAGGAGATGCGCTCGATCGTGCTCACCGCCGGCCGGCTGCCGTCGCTGGGCCGCTGGCAGGTCGTGCTGGTCGAGGACGCCGACCGGCTGACCGAGGCCGCGTCCAACGCGCTGCTCAAGGCGGTGGAGGAGCCGCCGTCGCGGACGGTGTTCCTGCTCTGCGCGCCGTCCACCCACCCCGACGACGTCTCCATCACCATCCGGTCCCGCTGCCGGGTCGTCCCGCTCGGCACGCCCTCGGCCGAGGCGGTCGCGGCCGTGCTGGTCAGGCGGGACGGCATCGACCCGGCGAACGCCGACTGGGCGGCGCAGGCGTCGCAGGGACACGTCGGCCGGGCCCGGCGGCTGGCCCGCGACGAGGAGGCCCGCCGGCGGCGGCAGGCGGTGCTGTCCGTGCCGGCCGCGCTGACCAGCATCGGCGCCTGCTTCGACGCGGCCGACCGGCTGGTGACCGCGGCCGAGCAGGAGGCCGGGGCGCTCTCGGCCGAGCTGGACGGGCCGGAGACCGAGGCGCTGCGGCAGGCGTTCGGGGCGGGTGGCACCGGCAAGGGAGCGGCCGCTGCGACCCGGGGCAGCGCCGGCGCGATCAAGGAGCTGGAGCGGCGGCAGCGGTCGCGCTCCACCCGGGCCCAGCGCGACGCGCTCGACCGCGCCCTGGTCGATCTGGCCGCGTTCTACCGGGACGTGCTGCTGGCTCAGTGCGGCGCCGCGGTCCGGCCGGCGCACCCCGACGCGGCCGCCGACGTACGAGCCCTGGCGGCCCGGCTGACGCCCGAAGGCGTGCTGCAGCGCCTCGACGCGGTCCTGGGGTGCCGCGAGGCGCTGGAGCTCAACGTGAAGCCGCGGATCGCGGTCGAGGCGATGACGGTGGCGCTCCGGCTGCCCTGACCCCTCCCGCGGCGTCCGGTTCGGC
>DATINN010000786.1:0-1508 GCA_035474175.1 Mycobacteriales bacterium
CGCGGGCGAGCTCGGCGTCTGTGCGGGCCGCCGGGCGGCGGGACCGGGCCAGGTCGAGGCCGTCCACCACCCGGCCGGCCCGCAGCAGCACCGCGCTCGCCTCCCCGTCGGGTCCGCAGACGACGTTGCAGCACCAGTGCATGCCGTACACGAAGTAGACGTAGAGGAAGCCGGCCGGGCCGAACATGACCGCGGTGCGCGGGGTGCGGCCGCGGAAGGCGTGTGACGCCGGGTCCAGCGGCCCGGCGTAAGCCTCCACTTCGGACAGTGACACCGCGACAGTCCCCTGTGGACTGTCCACTTCGAGCACCGTGCCGAGCAGCAGCCGGGCCGCGTCCAGCACCGGTCCGGAGAGGAAGTCGAACGGATCCGCTACGCCTTCTCCCCCGCCCATGCCTGGTGATCCTGCACGGTCTCGGTCAGCGCGGCCAGTTGCTCCGCCACCCGGGTCGGCGCGGTGCCGCCGTGCGCCGAGCGCGCCGCCAGCGCGCCGGGCACGTCGAGCACCGACCGGACCGCCGGCGTGAGCCGCGGGTCGACCCCGGCCAGCTCGGCGTCGGTCAGCTCGGTCAGCTCCTTGCCCGCCGCCTCGCAGTGGGACACCAGCGCCCCGGCGACCTCGTGCGCCTCCCGGAACGGCACCCCGGTCCGCACCAGCCACTCGGCCACGTCCGTCGCCAGCGCGAACCCGGACGGCGCGGCCGCCGCCAGCCGCGCGGTGTCCACGGTCATGGTGGCGACCAGCCCGGCCAGCGCCGGCAGCACCAGCAGCAGCTGCTCGACCGCGTCGAAGGCCGGCTCCTTGTCCTCCTGCAGGTCCCGGTCGTACGCCAGGGGGAGGCCCTTGAGCGTGACCAGCAGCGCGGTCAGGCCGCCGATGAGCCGGCCGGCCTTGCCCCGGGCCAGCTCGGCGATGTCCGGGTTCTTCTTCTGCGGCATGATGGAGGAGCCGGTGGACCAGGCGTCGTCGAGCCGGATCCAGCGGAACTCGCTGGTGGCCCAGAGGCAGATCTCCTCCCCCAGCCGGGACAGGTGCACGCCCAGCAGCGCGGTCACGAACAGGAACTCGGCCACGAAGTCGCGGTCGGACACCGCGTCGATCGAGTTGGCCGCGGCCGAGGTGAAGCCCAGCTCGGCCGCCGTCGACACCGGGTCCAGCGGCAGCGACGAGCCGGCCAGCGCACCGGCCCCGAGCGGGCTGACCGCGGCCCGCCGGTCCCAGTCGCGCAGCCGGTCGAGGTCGCGGACCAGCGGGTGCACGTGCGCCAGCAGGTGGTGCGCGAACAGGACCGGCTGCGCGTGCTGCAGGTGCGTCATGCCCGGCATCGGCACGTCCCGGTGCTCCTCGGCCCGGGCGATCAGCGCCGCCTCCAGCCCGGCGACCGCGCCGGCCAGCTGCCGGGAGGCGTCCCGCAGGTAGAGCCGGAGGTCGGTGGCGACCTGGTCGTTGCGGCTGCGCCCGGCCCGCAGCTTGCCGCCGAGCGGGCCCAGCCGCTCCAGCAGGCCGC
>DATINN010000787.1:0-2379 GCA_035474175.1 Mycobacteriales bacterium
AGGCGTCAGGAGCCGGGGCGTCAGGAGCCGAGGCGTCAGGAGACGAGGCGGAGCACCTCGGAGGGGTGCGGCCGGTCGGCGACGCGCTGCGCGTACAGGGCGGTGAGGGTGGCGACCACGGCGATGGCGATCGCGGCCCCGAGCAGGACCCGGGTCGGCAGCACCAGCAGCGGCGTCGGCGGCCGGGCCGGGTCCACGTCCAGCAGCCCGTGCACCAGCCCGAGCCCGACCCGGCTCAACCCCACCCCCACCCCGTACGCCACCCCCAGCAGCAGCCCCAGCTCGGCCAGCAGGGAGCGCAGGTGGGTGGCCCGGGACAGGCCCATCCGCCGGCCCAGCGCGTACGCCGCGGTGCGGGAGCGCTGCCGCGTCTCCACGTACAGCAGGAGGGCGCCGACGGCGACGAGCCCGACCAGGCCGGCCAGGGCCGTGAGGTAGCCGAAGGTCCAGGTGATGCCGAGGTAGTCGGCCTTGGAGAAGATCAGCTTCTGGTCGACGGTGTAGAAGATCAGCTTGTCCTGGCGCAGGATCTCGGCCTCCGCGGCCGCGCCCGGGCCGTTGGTCCAGAGCTCGTCGGTCGCGCCGGCGTGCGGGTCGACCGGCCCCAGCCGCGACTTCGCCACGATGATCATCGGGTACGGCAGCCGCCGGCCCGGGAACAGGGACGCCGTCGCGACCTGGGCGACGCGCGCGGTGCTGGTGCCGAGCGGGATGTCCGCGGTCAGGCCGACCTCGTTGCGGGGATCGACCACGATCGCCGGCACCCGCCCGTCCGGCGCCGGCCCGGTCAGCGTCGCCAGCAGCGTCGCCAGCGACCCGCCGAACTCCGTCCGCCAGTACGCGGTCCGCAGCAGCGTGTCCGGGTCGACCGCGAGCACCGCCACCGGCGTGTCCGCGTCCAGCCGGCCGTAGTTGTAGCGGGTGACCAGCGTGCCGATCCGGTCGGTCTGCGGCGTCCGGGCCACGTGGTTGTTGGCCCCGACCGAGACGTGCGCGCCGGTGAACAGCTCCGCCTTCGCCTCCAGCGTCTGCTCGGAGCCGGCGGTGAGGCCGGCCGCGTAGACCGCGATCGCGATCGGGCTGGCCGTGGCGGCCAGCAGCACCACCGCGGCCACCCGGCTCGCGGTCAGCCGCCGGGCGGCCAGGTACCAGGCCGCGGGCAGCCGGCCGGCCCGGCCCGACAGCACCGGCAGCAGCAGGGTCAGCAGCCGGACCGCGAGCACCGACCCGCCCAGGATGAACAGCAGCGGGAACAGCACCACGAGCAGGTTGACCTGGGCCACGTTCTGCACGACGACCACGCTGCGGCCGCGCTGCAGCGCGACGTAGGTGGCCGCGGCGCCGCCGAGCAGGACCAGCTCCCACGGCACCAGGGCCAGCCGGGACCGGCGGGAGCCCACCGGCCGCTCGGTCGCGTTGCGGGCCCGGATCCCGGCGACCAGGCCGAGCAGGGCCAGCCCGGCCAGCAGGCCGGCCGCGGCGACGGCGGCCGCCTGCCGGTACGCCCCCGGGTCCAGGTCCGGGCTCGGTCCCAGCCGCGCCACCAGCCAGCGGGCCAGCAGCGCGCCCAGCACGGTGCCGGCCACCGCGGGCAGCGCCAGCTCGGCCGCGGCCTTGCCCGCCAGCGCCCCCGGCCCGACGCCGCGGGCGGACAGCAGCCGGACCTCCGCGAACCGGCGGTCCGCCCAGTACGACCCGGCCGCGCCGACCAGCAGCAGCGCCAGCAGCGTGCCGCCGAGCGCGATCGGCAGCACCGGCCCGCGCAGGCCGTCCCGGATCAGCTCGGCCCGGCCGGTGAGCGCCGGGAACTGCCCGGTGCCGCCCTGGGTGCGGCCGATGTCCTGGGGCACCGCCAGCCCGGCCGCGCCGTACGCGGCGACCTGGCGGGCGCTCACGTCCCGGCCCCGGGTCACGGTCTCGCCGGCGGTGTCCACGGGCGAGACCCACTCGGCGTCGACGTCCCGGGCCCCGGCCAGCCGGCTGAACGTGGCCGGGTCGGAGGCGACCACGAGCGGGGCCGGCACGTCGCTCTGCACCACCTCCGGCAGCACGAAGAAGCCGTACGAGCACCAGTAGGCCGGCAGTGGGACGTCGTAGAAGTTCTTGTAGTAGCCGACCACCCGGACCGGGACGGGCACGGCGGCGGGACCCGGGTCGCGGACCTGCGGCCCGGTGACGGTGATCGTGCTGCCAGTCGGGACCCCGAGCCGGACCTTGAGGTATTCCGGCAGCCAGACCCCGGGGCCGCCGACGGACCCGGGCAGCCGGGGCAGGTTGGCCACCGCGTCCGCGCGGTAGACGAGCCGCGAGCGCGGCTGGGCGACGTCGCCGACCGCGAACAGGTCCTCGGCCAGCGCCGTCAGGTGCGGGGTGGCCAGC
>DATINN010000788.1:0-2885 GCA_035474175.1 Mycobacteriales bacterium
GCACCCAGTCCAGGTTGCGCCGGGTCCCGCCGGAGACGTAGCCGTCCCGCAGCGCCTCCCGGGCCCCGGGCAGGTAGGGCACCGCGGCCGCGTCGAGGACCGCGGTCACCCCGCTGGCCCGGGCCAGCTTGAGCAGGTGCCCGAGCAGCCCGAACCCGGTCACGTCGGTGGCGGCCCGCACCCCGGCCGCCACCGCGGCCACCGACGCGTCCCGGTTCAGCGTCGTCATCGCGTCGATCGCCTGCGGGAACGCCTCACCGGTCTGCTTGTGCCGGCTGTTGAGCACGCCGATCCCGAGCGGCTTGGTCAGCGTCAGCGGCAGCCCGGCCCGGCCGGCGTCGTTGCGCATCAGCGCCGCGGGGTCGACCAGCCCGGTCACGGCCATGCCGTACTTGGGCTCGGGGTCGTCCACGCTGTGCCCGCCGGAGACGTGGCAGCCGGCCTCGGACGCCACGTCCAGCCCGCCGCGCAGCACCTCGGCCGCGAGGGAGAACGGCAGCACGTCCCGCGGCCAGCACAGCAGGTTGAGCGCGACCAGCGGCGTGCCGCCCATCGCGTACACGTCCGAGAGCGCGTTGGCGGCGGCGATCCGGCCCCAGTCGTAGGGGTCGTCGACGACCGGGGTGAAGAAGTCGGTGGTCGCGACCAGGGCCGTCCCGTTCGGCAGCTGGACCACCGCGGCGTCGTCGCCGTCGTCCAGGCCCACCAGCAGCGTCGCGGCCGGGTCCCGCGGCCCTCGCCCGACCAGCCCGGCGACCGCCTCCTCCAGCTCGCCCGGCGGGATCTTGCAGGCACACCCGCCGCCGTGCGCGTACGAGGTCAACCGCTGCAGCGAGGAGAGAGTCACCCGTCTATCGTGCCTCCTTGGAGGCGTACGGGTGCCTGGTGGCCCCCGCGGTCTTCAACACCGTTGTGGCCCGCTCAGCGGGTCAGGGGGGTTCGATTCCCCTCCGCCTCCGCGCCGGCGCACCGCCGCGGCCGATCAGAGGCCGCGGCGGTGCCCGGGCGTCAGAACAGCGGCAGCAGCGCGATCCGCTTGCCCAGCTCGCCGTTGATCTTGCCGTCGTCGCCGCCGACCCACAGCCCGCTGGCCGTGCCGTTGGCGCCCGGGTTGGGCAGCATCGCCGACCAGCCGCCGCCGCGGCCGGTGTCGACGCCCTCGTTCCAGCCCGAGATCGACATCCCGCTGAGGAACGACGCGTTGATGACCCCCAGCCCGAAGTGCGTGTGGCCGACGGAGTTGACCTTCGTGCCGTTGCGGTAGACGGCGTGGTCCAGCTCCCGGAAGTGGCCGCCGACGTACACCTGCTGGCCGACCACCCGCACCGACAGGATCGTGTCGCCGCCGGTGTAGTTGATCCAGACCGGCCGGGCGTCGGGGTTGTCGCTGTTGGACCAGCGGCTGACCGAGTCGCACAGCGCCGGGTACGGGAAGTCGCCGCCGGTGGTGGCGAGCGCCCACCAGGAGCCGTCCGGCGCCCAGTCCACGTCCCGCACGTACGCCGGCAGGAACGAGGCGCACGGCTTGGCGCCGACCCCGACCTGGCCGGCCCGCAGGTGGAAGGGGCTGTACCAGGTGGACAGCTGGGCCACGCCGGTCGCGGACACGTTGAGCACCGCGACCTGGTAGCGCTCGTGCCCGCCGATGTTGGTGAAGTTGCCGATGATCACGACGCGCTTGCAGTCGGGGCTGGGCGCGATCCGGGTGACCCGGGTCGGCCCGGCGGCCGAGCTGCCGGTCCCGCTGATGCCGAGGTTGACCTGCCGGGTCACGGCGCCGGTGGTCGGGTCGAGACTGACCAGCGCGGTCCGGTTCACACCGCCGACCTGGGTGAAGTCGCCGGCGACCCACAGGTGGCCGCAGAAGTACTTCACGTCGTACACCCGGGCGGTCTTGTTGTCGGAGCCGATGCGCGGGTTGAACTGGGGAAACTGCTTGTTGGTGGGCACGTCCCAGCGGACCAGGCCCTTGGCCGCGACACCGTTGAGCTTCTTGAAGTCGCCGCCGAACCAGACCGCGCTGCCGTAGGTGCTGCGCTCGACCGCCTGCACCTGGCCGTCCACGATCTGGCCGGTGGCGCCGGTGAACATCGGCTTGAACGTCGGGCGCATCGCGCCGGTCTTGGCGTTGAACGAGATCGCGTTGCCGTACGACGCGGTCTGGCCGGTGGTCTGGTCGGTCACCGAGTCGATGACACCGCCGGCCCAGACGGTGTCGCCGATCCGGGTGATGTCCCGGGTCCGCCGGCAGGTGCCGTCGGCGACGTCGTCGCTGAGGCACTCGGTGCCGTTGATGGCCGGCGTGTAGTCGACCGGGTTGTCCTTGACCAGCGTCGGCAGCGGCGCCGGGGTGGCGCCGCCGCTCGGCGTGAGCAAGGTGATGCCGAGGACGGTGGCGATGCCGGCGGCCCCGACGGCCATGGCGACGCGTGCTCGCTTCACGTGGGTCCCTGTCGCTCGAGGTGCGGGCGTCATGCTGGGGAGACCCGGAACGACGCCGCCTATGGCGGGGCACCCTACGGCCACTGCGGACCGTGATGACCGTTTCCCGGAACGTGACCGACCGAGGGGCTCAGCCCATCGTCTTCTGGCCGTCGAGCGACTCCCGGATGATGTCGGCGTGCCCGGCGTGCTGGGAGATCTCGGCGATGACGTGCAGCACCACCCGCCGGGCCGACCAGCTCGCGCCGGCCTCGAACCACGGCGCCGACGGCAGCGGCTGGGTCGCGTCCAGGTCGGGCAGGCCGGTCACCAGCTCGTCGGTGCGGGCCGCGACCTCGTCGAAGGTCGCGAGCAGCCCGGCCAGCGTCTCCGTGTCGCCCATCCGGTGGCCGTCGGCCCAGGCGGCGACCTCGGCCGGTGGGTTCGACCAGTCCACTGTGGAC
>DATINN010000789.1:0-1995 GCA_035474175.1 Mycobacteriales bacterium
GCTTCCAGAACGTCAACGACTTCGCCACCCCGGTGCCGACGACCACGGCGCTGGTGCTGCTCACCGCGGGCGCGCTCGGGCTGACCGCGGTCGTGGTGGACGTGATCGCGGTGACACTGCGGCGGCCGGCCGGATCGCCGCGCCGGCCCAGGACGACACCCCGTCCCCGCTGACCGGCCAGCGCATCGGTGCGGTCGCGATCGCGCTGGCGGTGATCCTGCCGCTGCTGGTGCCCGGGATGACCGGCAACGCGCTGAACAAGCTGAGCCAGTCCGGCGCCGGTGACGGCACCGGCACCGGCAACGGCCCGCTGAACGAGTTCGCGGCGCTGAAGGGCGAGCTGCGGCAGGGCCAGGAAGTCACCCTGATGAACGTCCGCACCAACCTCACCCCGCCGCCCTACCTGCGCACCAAGGTGCTCGACCGCTACCAGTCCAACGGGTTCGCGGCCGCGACCACGGACGCGCGGCCGATCAACGCCGGCGACCAGCTCTCCCCGCCGGACCACCAGCCCGGCGGCAACGAGCAGAGCTACACCCTCGAGGTCGCCCTGACCGACAAGTACGACGACGACCACCTGCCGATCTACTACGCGCCGACCCGGCTCGACGACATCGGCGGCGACTGGCGCTACGACACCGACAAGGCCGTGATCCGCAGCGACCGGCAGCAGGGCAACTTCGCCTACACGGTGCAGGGCGAGATGCCGACGCCGACGGCGGCCGAGCTGGACACCGCCGGGAAGCCGGTCCAGGACGAGGTGCCGGACCGGCTGACCGGCCTGACCAGCACCTTCCCCGACGCGCTGAAGAAGGCGACGGCGGACGTGGTCCGCGGCATCACCGGGCCGTACGCGCAGGCCAAGGCCATCAACGACTACTTCACCGACGGCCGCAACGGCTTCTCGTACTCGGAGACCACCGCCACCGGCAACAGCGGCAACGCGCTGCTCGACTTCCTGAAGAACAAGCAGGGCTACTGCGAGCAGTACGCGGCGGCGATGGCGACCATGCTGCGGGTGCTGGACATCCCGTCCCGGGTGGCCATCGGCTACACCCCCGGCACCAAGAACGACGACGGCAGCTGGAAGGTCACCAACCACGACGCGCACGCCTGGGTGGAGGCCTACTTCTCCGGCGTCGGCTGGGCCTACTTCGACCCGACGCCGCTGGCCGACGGGCGGACCGTGGCGCCGGCGTACGCGCCCCGGCCGTCGGCGTCCAGCGGGCCGTCCGCGTCGACGTCGAGCGGGGCGGCCGGCTCCGCCGGTCCGACCGCGAACCAGATCCCGGAGCAGGACCTCAACCCGGGCTCGTCCTCGGGCGGGCTGCAGAACGACGGGCTGATCACCCCGCGGCGGCTGCTGACCGCGGCGATCGTGCTCGCGATTCTCGTGCTCCTGCTGCTGCCGGCGGTGGTGCGGCTGTCCAGCCGGCGCCGGCGGCTGCGGACCGCGGCGGGCACCGACCCCGGGGCCGCCGCCCGGGCCGCCTGGGACGAGGTGGTCGGGTCGGCCGCGGACTACGGGGTGCCGGTGCGCAGCAGCGAGACACCGCGGGCGCTGGCCCGGCGCCTGGACCACGACCTGTCCCTGGACACCGACGCCAGCCGGGGGTTGCGCCTCGTCGCGCTGGCCGAGGAACGCGCCCGGTACGCGGCGCGGGCCGGGGTCGACGGCGACCTGCCCGGGGCGATCCGGGCCGTCCGCCGGGGGCTGCGCGGTGGGGCCGACCGGCGGCGCCGCTGGCAGGCGGCGCTGCTGCCGCCGTCCACGGTGCGCGCGGCCCGGTCCGGGTCCGCGCTCCGGGCGGAGTCGGCGTCGACGGCGCTCAACCGGCTCGGCGAGTCGCTGCGCCGCCCCGTAACCCCCCGCCGCCGCCGGTAGTCCGCCGCCGGCCCTCCCCTGGCGCCGGCCTCCGTCGGCGCCGGGCCGGAGCGCCGCCGCGAGGCCGCCTTCCAGGGCGAACGGCCGCCTTCCGGGCGGGGGCCCGCACG
>DATINN010000790.1:0-6919 GCA_035474175.1 Mycobacteriales bacterium
GCGGTCGACGACGTGCTCGGGGGATCGGCGCCGGTCGCCTTCGACCACCGGCGGATCATCGGCGACGCCGTCGAGCGGGCCCGCGCGAAGCTGGAGCCCTCGACGGTCGGCACCGCCTTCTGCGCCGACCCGTTCGCGCTCAGCGACCTGCGCCGGGTCTACGAGATCGTGTGGGGCACCCGGCTGGACCCCGGCAACTTCAGCCGGAAGGTGACCGGCGTGGACGGCTTCCTCGTCCCCACCGGCGAGACCAGCCGCGACGGCGGCCGTCCGGCCGCCCTCTACCGCCGCGGCCCCGCCACCACCCTGCACCCGCCCCTCCTGCGCTCCCCGCGCTGACGACCCGAGGCGCACGGGCGGCGGGCGCGGGCGGTGGTGCCGGTCAGGTCCACTGGACGCCGTAGCCGTAGCCCGGGGTGAGGTCCTCGAAGTCGACCTCGACCGTGCCGGAGGGGTCGGGCTTGAGCTGCTCGCCCTCGGTGGAGCGCTCGTCCAGGTCGCGGTGGAAGGCGTCCGCGACCCGCCAGACCCGGTCCGGCGCCCGCTCCGGGTCGAAGCGCACCTGCAGGTGGTAGCGGTCGCACCGGGTCATCGGGAAGTAGGCGTAGTGCGCCCGCATGGCCTCGCTCGCCGGTATCTGCGTGATCAGCGCGTACTGGTGGCGCTCGGTCGCCCGCAGCGGGCGCGGCAGGGTGAGGTAGAGCTGGCGCCGGCTCCCGACCGGCTGCTCCGGCGTGGTCAGCACCCCGCCGTACAGGATCTTGATGCCGATGGCGGCCGGGCCGCCGGCCGTGCGCAGGCTCCAGCCCAGCGTGATCCGCTCCAGCGCGTCCCGGTCGGCGACGATGTCCCGCCACTCGACGGCGACCAGCCCGTCGCCGTCGAGCAGGATGGCGCCGTTGGCGAACGCGACGTGCCAGCCGGGGCTGCGGCCGCCCGACGCGGTCGGCATGGACCCGGAGACGAGCGCCTCGGCCAGCCGTCCGCTGGCCTCGTCGACCCGGCGGCGGGCGGTCCGGACGTCCCGGCGGAGCTGCGCGGCGAGCCAGTTGACCCGCTCCTGCAGCTGCAGCAGCTCGTACGTCTCCGGGTGGATGCCGAGCGCGGCCCGGGCGCTGAGCCCGAGCTCCGCCGGCAGCGTCTCGATGGCGTGACCGAGGCGGTCGACGATCTTGGTCCGCATGGCGGCGGCGGTGTCGCCGGGGGTGACCCCGCAGACCCGGCGCAGCTCCGGCCCGACCCGCTCCTCGATCCTGCCGTGGTGCAGGCCGCGGCCCCGGCGGATCGACTTCAGCTCCTCGACCAGCTGCTCGGACCGGTACGTCATCCGTGTCACAGGGCGAGCCTGTCCACTCCTTGTCCTGATGTCCAGCTCGGGCCGGCGTGGCGCCACTCCCAGCGTGCGCTGTCGGCATTCCGACCCGGTCCGGGACGAACCGGGACCACTCCCGGCAGCATCGCGACGATCCCGGACCGGCGCGGATGTCCAGTTGGCCAGAAATTCGCTCTGTAGCCGGACGCGTGCGAAGGGAAGGATCAGCCTGTCGCGGCATGGCCGGATGCGGGCAGGCACCACGGATCGGGGGGTCCGCATCCGGTCCTGTCGCGATCACCGGGGAAAGGGACTCGATCATGACCTCAACGCTCACGGGGAGCGTCTGCACCGATCACGACGCCTACGGGGAGGAGACCTTCCGCCGGGACGTCGGCAACCGCATCCGGGCCGAGCGGTCCCTGCGCAACCTGCGGCAGGAGGAGCTGGCCGCGCGGGCCGGCGTGAGCCGCAACTTCGTCAGCGCGGTCGAGCGCGGCACCCAGCGGCTGGACGCGTGGCGGCTGCGGCACCTGGCCATCGCGCTCGACTGCGACCTCGGCTGGCTGCTGCTGGACGAGCGCCCGCTGCCGCGCCCGCGCCGCTGAGCCGCTGCCGCGCCCGCGCCGCTGAGCCCGGCCCGCCGCCGCGTGGGGCCGGGCACCTGAATCGAACGGCGACGACAACTCCTTGTCCTCGGACCCGCTCGCGACCTACGGTCCGAGGGGTCGGTTCCCCCGACCGGGGTGACCGGGAGGGGAGTGTCAGTGCCCATGACGATGCCCACGACCGCGCCCACGACGGTGCGCGCCGCGCTGGTCCAGGCCACCTGGACCGGTGACAAGGAGAGCATGATCAAGGCGCACGAGGAGTACGCGCGGGAGGCGGCCGCGCAGGGCGCGTCGGTGGTGTGCTTCCAGGAGCTGTTCTACGGGCCGTACTTCTGCCAGGTCCAGGACGCGAAGTTCTACGACTACGCGGAATCGGTGCCGGGCCCGACGGTCGAGCGGTTCGGCGAGCTCGCCCGCGAGCTGGGCCTGGTGATGGTCCTGCCCGTGTACGAGCAGGAGCAGCCGGGTGTCCTCTACAACACCGCCGCCGTGATCGACGCGGACGGGAAATACCTCGGCAAATACCGCAAGACGCACATCCCCCACGTGAACGGCTTCTGGGAGAAGTTCTACTTCCGGCCCGGCAACCTCGGCTACCCGGTCTTCGAGACCGCGGTCGGCCGGGTCGGCGTCTACATCTGCTACGACCGCCACTTCCCGGAGGGCTGGCGCGCGCTCGGCCTCAACGGCGCCGAGATCGTCTTCAACCCCAGCGCGACCAGCCGCGGCCTGTCCAACTACCTCTGGAAGCTGGAGCAGAGCGCCGCCGCGGTCGCCAACGAGTACTACGTGGGCACCATCAACCGGGTCGGCATCGAGGACCTCGGCGACGACGACTTCTACGGCACGTCCTACTTCGCCGACCCGGAGGGCAAGCCGGTCGACGGCTACGCCTCCGACGGCGAGGCCGAGCTGCTCGTCCGCGACCTCGACATGGACCTGCTGCGCGAGGTCCGCAATCGCTGGCAGTTCTACCGCGATCGCCGGCCGGACGCCTACGGCGACCTGACCGCGCCATGATCCTGATCACGGGCGGCACGGTCGTCAACGCCACCGGCCCCATCCCCATGGACGTGCTGGTCGACGGCGAGACGATCGCGGCGCTGCTCACCCCGGGCACGGGTCCGTCCGATGTGGACACCATCGACGCCACCGGCAAGTACGTCATCCCGGGCGGGATCGACGTGCACACCCACATGGAGCTGCCCTTCGGCGGCACCAACGCCAGCGACACGTTCGAGTCGGGCACGGTCGCCGCGGCCTGGGGCGGCGTCACCACGATCGTCGACTTCGCCGTCCAGCGCACCGGCGAGGTCGTGCAGGAGTCGCTGGCCACCTGGCACGCCAAGGCCGAGGGCAACTGCGCCGTCGACTACGGCCTGCACATGATCCTCGGTGGTGTGGACGACGACGCTCTCAAGGCGATGGACCAGCTCGTCGACCACGAGGGCATCACCAGCTTCAAGCTGTTCATGGCCTACCCGGGCGTCTTCTACTCCGACGACGGGCAGATCCTGCGGGCGATGCAGAAGGCGGCCAACAACGGCGCGCTGATCATGATGCACGCGGAGAACGGCATCGCGATCGACGTGCTGGCCGCGCAGGCGGTCGGCCGGGGCGACACCGACCCGGTCTGGCACGGGCGCACCCGGCCGCCGGCGCTGGAGGGCGAGGCCACCAACCGGGCCATCGTGCTGGCGGACGTGGCCGGGGCGCCGGTCTACTTCGTGCACCTGTCCGCGTCCCAGGCGCTGGCGACGGTGGCCGAGGCCCGCGACGCCGGCCGCAACGTCTTCGCCGAGACCTGCCCGCAATACCTCTACCTCACGCTGGAGGACCAGCTCGGCGCGCCCGGCTTCGAGGGCGCGAAGTGGGTGGCTTCGCCGCCACTGCGCAGCAAGCACGAGCACCACCTGCCCGACCTGTGGAAGGGCCTGCGCACGGACGACCTGGCCGTGGTGTCCACGGACCACTGCCCGTTCTGCATGAAGGACCAGAAGGAGCTGGGGATCGGCGACTTCCGCAAGATCCCCAACGGCATCGGCACCGTCGAGCACCGGATGAACCTCATCTACCAGGGCGTGGTCGACGGCAAGCTGTCGCTGGCCCGCTGGGTGGAGACGTGCTCGACCACCCCGGCCCGGCTGTTCGGCATGTACCCGCGCAAGGGCGTGATCGCCCCCGGCGCCGACGCCGACATCGTCGTGTACGACCCCGGCGGCACGTCCGACCTCGGCCTGGCCGCGCAGCACATGAACATGGACTACTCGGCCTGGGAGGGGTTCCGGATCGACGGGCACGTGGACACGGTGCTCTCCCGCGGCGCCGTGGTCGTCTCCGACGGCGCGTTCCACGGCCGGGCCGGGCACGGGAAGTTCGTCCGCCGCGGCCTGTCCGACCTGCTGCGGTAGAGGGGGGTCCACAGTGGACTTCGGGGTTGTCCTTCAGGCCACACCGCCGGCCGCGCGGGTGATCGAGCTGGCCCGGCAGGCCGAGCTGCGCGGCTTCCGCTCGGTGTGGACGTTCGACTCGCACCTGCTCTGGCAGGAGCCGTACGTGATCCACAGCCAGATCCTGGCCGCGACCCGGACCGTCCAGGTGGGACCGATGGTCACCAACCCGGCCACCCGGGACTGGACGGTGACCGCGTCCACGTTCGCCACGCTGAACGAGATGTTCGGCAACCGGACCGTCTGCGGGATCGGCCGCGGCGACTCGGCGGTGCGGGTGACCAACGGCAAGCCGACCACGCTGGCGACGCTGCGCGAGGCCGTGCACGTGATCCGCGAGCTCGGCAACGGCCGGGCGGTGGAGTACAACGGCTCGACCCTGCGGCTGCCCTGGGCCGGGCGCAGCGAGCTGGAGGTGTGGATCGCCGCGTACGGGCCGAAGGCGCTGCAGCTGACCGGGGAGATCGGCGACGGGTTCATCCTGCAGCTGGCCGACCCGGACATCACGGCCTGGACGATCAAGTCGGTCCGCGACGCGGCGGCGGCCGCGGGGCGGGACCCGGCCGCGGTGAAGATCTGCGTGGCCGCGCCGGCCTACGTCGGGTCCGATGTGGACCACCAGCGCGAGCAGTGCCGGTGGTTCGGCGGCATGGTCGGCAACCACGTCGCCGACATCGTGGCCCGGTACGGGGACGCCGGCGGCGTGCCCAAGGCGCTGACCGACTACATCGCCGGCCGGCAGGGCTACGACTACAACGAGCACGGCCGGGCCGGCAACACGCACACCAGCTTCGTCCCGGACGAGATCGTGGACCGGTTCTGCATCCTCGGCCCGGTCGAGGAGCACGTGCAGCGGCTGACCGAGCTGGCCGGCCTGGGCGTCGACCAGTTCGCCGTCTACCTGCAGCACGACGGCAAGGACGAGACCCTGGCCGCGTACGGGGAGCAGGTCATCCCGGCCGTCACCGAGCTCCTGCCGGCCCGCTCTTGACCGGCCTGGCGGCGGCCGAACCGGCCGTTGTCGTCGCCGAGGGCGGTCCGCCGGCGCCGCGGCGCGACTTCCTGCGCCGGGCCGGCTGGTTCCTCGGGTCGGTGCTGCTGGTGTGCGCGCTGTGGGAGGCGTACAAGGCCGTCGGCAGCCCGGACGGCGGCTCGCTGTTCGGCGTGCGGGTGCTGCCGCGGGCCGACGACGCGTCCATGCCGCACGTGTGGGAGGTGCTGCGCCGCTTCGGCCGGCCCGAGTCCGCGGCCACGGACAGCTCGTCGGTCGCGGTGGCGGTGCTGGACGCGGTCTGGTTCACCTTCCGGGTGTCGATGGCCGGCCTGCTGATCGGCGTCGCCGTCGGCATCGGGCTGGGCATGCTGATGGACCGCTTCCGGCTGGCCGAGCGCGGGCTCCTGCCCTACGTGGTGCTGTCCCAGACCGTCCCGCTGATCGCGCTCGCGCCGCTGGTGGTCGGCTGGGGCGGGCGGGTGCACATCGGCTCGCTGACCTGGCGCCCCTGGATGTCGGTGGCGGTGATCGCGGCGTACCTGGCCTTCTTCCCGGTCGCGGTCGGGGCGCTGCGCGGGCTGCGGTCGCCGAGCGCGCACTCCACCGAGCTGATGCGCAGCTTCAACGCGTCCTGGTGGCAGGCGCTGATCAGGCTGAAGCTGCCGGCGTCGGTGCCGTACCTGATCCCGGCCCTGCGGCTGGCCGCCGCCTCGGCCGTGGTCGGCGCGATCGTCGCGGAGATCTCCACCGGGATCCGCGGCGGCATCGGCCGGCTGGTCATCGAGTATTCGCGCGAGGCGACCAGCGACCCGGCCAAGGTGTGGACCGCGTTCCTCGGTGCCGCCGTGCTCGGCCTGCTCGTGGCCGGGCTGGTGGGGCTGCTGGACGCGGCGCTGTCGCGGTACCGGCCGGCGGGAGGACGGGAATGACCGCCATCGAGCTGACCGGGGTGACCAAGCGGTTCGGCACCCTGACCGCACTGTCCGATGTGGACCTGACCGTGGCTGACGGCGAGTTCGTCACGTTCATCGGGCCGTCCGGCTGCGGTAAGAGCACGCTGCTGCGGGTCGTCGCCGACCTGACCGCGCCGAGCGCCGGCACGGTGTCCGTCAACGGCAAGACCGCCCGGCAGGCCCGGCTGGACCAGGACTACGGCATCGCCTTCCAGCAGGCCGGGCTGATGGAGTGGCGGACGGTGGTCCGCAACGTCGAGCTGCCGCTGGAGCTGCGGGGCTGGGACCGGCGGCGGCGCCGCGACCGCGCGCTGGAGCTGCTGGAGCTGGTCGGGCTGCCTGAGTTCGCCGGCTCCCGGCCGGCCGAGCTGTCCGGCGGCATGCAGCAGCGGGTCGCGATCGCCCGCGCGCTGGCCACCGGGCCGAAGCTGCTGCGGATGGACGAGCCGTTCGGGGCGCTGGACGAGATGACCCGGGAGCGGCTGCAGGCCGAGCTGGCCCGCATCGCCCGCGAGTCCGGCGCGACCGTCGCGTTCGTGACCCACTCCATCCCGGAGGCGGTCTACCTCTCCGACCGGGTCGTGGTGATGTCGGCCCGG
>DATINN010000791.1:0-6718 GCA_035474175.1 Mycobacteriales bacterium
CTCTTCCACGGCATCCAGCTCTGGGTCAACCTGCCCAGGGCCGACAAGTGGGCCCCGCCGCGCTACCAGGACATCCGCGGCGGCAAGGTCGCGCTGCTGTCCTCCGACGACGGCGGCGCGCTGGTCCGGGTCATCGCCGGCGAGCTGGACGGGCACCCCGGCCCGGGCGTGACGTACACGCCGATCACGCTGGCGCACGCGACCGTCTCCCCCGGCGCGACGCTGCGGCTGCCGTGGCGGGCCGACTTCAACGCGCTGGTGTACGTGCTGTCCGGCGACGGCACGGTCGGCACCGAGCGCCGCCCGGTCGGCACCGGCCAGCTGGCCGTGCTCGGCGCCGGCGACTCGCTCCAGGTCAGCGCCGACACGCGCCAGGACAGCCGGCACCCGGGCCTGGACGTGCTGCTGCTCGGCGGCCGCCCGATCAAGGAGCCGGTCGCGATGTACGGCCCGTTCGTCATGAACGACCGGGCCGAGCTGCAGCAGGCGTTCGAGGACTTCCAGGCCGGCCGGCTCGGCACGATCCCGGCCGACGGCATCCAGCCCCACCGCGGCGTCGCGGGCGAGACCGGCCAGGACTAGGGAGTCGGGCGCCACTCGCCGCGATCCGCCGCGTCGTCGGCGCAATCCCCGGACCAGGGCGCGGGCGGTCGTGCGCGCGGGGAGAGTAGAAACAGGACCATGACCTTGCGCGAACAACCGCCCTTCCGCGGCGACCACGTCGGCAGCCTGCTCCGTCCGGCCCGGCTGCACCGGGCCCGGGCCGACCACGCCGCCGGCCGGATGTCGGACGAGGGCCTGCGGACGGTCGAGGACGGCGCCATCCGCGACGCCGTCCGGATGCAGGAGGAGGTCGGCCTGCGGGCCGCCACCGACGGCGAATACCGGCGGGCGTCCTGGCACATGGACTTCATCTACTCCCTCGGCGGCATCAGCCGGGCCAAGGACTCGATGCACGTCCAGTTCCGCAACGCCGAGGGCGAGATCGACTTCGCGCCGGCCGCGCTGCGGGTGGACGGGCCGATCCGGCTGGAGCGGCCGATCTTCGCCGACGCGTTCCGGTTCCTGCAGCAGACCGTGACGACGGCGGTGCCGAAGCTGACGATCCCGTCGCCGTCGATGGTCCACTATCGCGGCGGCCGGGCCTCGATCGACCCGGGCGTCTACCCGGACGAGGAGCAGTTCTGGTCCGACCTGTCCGCGGCGTACGCGGCCGAGGTCGCGGCGCTGGCCGAGCTCGGCTGCACCTACCTGCAGCTGGACGACACCAGCCTGGCCTACCTCAACGACCCGCAGCAGCGGGCCATGCTGGCCGAGCGCGGCGACGACGCCGAGCACCAGCACCTGCGCAACATCAAGCAGATCAACGCGGCCATCGCCGACCGGCCCGCGACCATGTCGGTCACCACCCACATGTGCCGGGGCAACTTCCGCTCGTCCTGGGTGGCCGAGGGCGGCTACGACTTCGTGGCCGAGGCGCTGTTCAGCGAGCTGGCCGTGGACGGCTTCTTCCTGGAGTACGACGACGCGCGCTCGGGCGGGTTCGCGCCGCTGCGGTTCGTGCCGCCGGGCAAGGCGGTCGTGCTCGGCCTGGTCACCACCAAGCGCGGCCAGCTGGAGTCGAAGGACGACCTCA
This sequence comes from Mycobacteriales bacterium, assembly GCA_035474175.1. Taxonomy (GTDB): domain Bacteria; phylum Actinomycetota; class Actinomycetes; order Mycobacteriales; family CADCTP01; genus CADCTP01. The sequence goes on from DATINN010000791.1 coordinate 1,637, forward strand.
AGCGGCGCATCGACGAGGCCGCCAAGTACGTCCCGCTGGAGCAGCTGTGCCTGTCCCCGCAGTGCGGCTTCGCCTCGACCGTCGAGGGCAACGCCCTGACGTACGAGGAGGAGGTGGCCAAGCTCCGCCTCGTCGTCGAGACCGCCGCCGAGGTCTGGGGCTAGGCCCCGGCGATGTAGTCCAGGTCGGGGTCGCGCGGCAGCAGCCCGTTAGTTCCGACTCGGGCCGTGAGCAGGCAGAGCAGACGCAGGTGCGCCGGGGCGGCAGGTCCGTTGGCGACGTCCACCGTCAGGTCGTACGACGGGTCCGCCGCGGTCAGCCGGCGGACTGTGTCCAGCATCCAGTCGGGCACCCAACCGACCGGCTCCCCGGCGACCGCGTCGACCAGCAGCGCCTGCGGGTTCACCGCGTTGGCGGTGTCAGGACGGAGGCGGAGCCGGTCGCCGGAGGAGAGCCGCTCGATCCGCTGGCCGGCGCCGTCGATGTGCCGCACGCCGTGTGCCAGGAAGCGGGTCCGGACCAGCCCGTCGGCTTCGACGGCCGGCTCGGCGACCACATGGAACGTGTCCGTCGCGCGGGCACCGCCCGTGCGGGCAAGCATCTCGAACGGCGTCGCGGTGTCCTCGGTGAGGCTGAGCGCGCGTAGGTGGTCCGGGTAGTCCGGCCGCCGGGGCGACATCACCCGGTTCCCGAAGAACGGCGGAAGATCCACGAAGCGATAGATCTCGCGGAGCCGCGGGAACGAGGCCAGCGGACGAAACGAGTCGTGCCGCTCCGCCCGGCGCAGATAGCGGAACGTGAACGAATCGTCCGGCTCGGCGGTGAGCGCACCGACCGGCACGAAGGCGCGTGTGTCCGGGTCTTGCCAGACGAGCAGGAGCCGCCGGGCGGTCGGCGTGCGGGCGCGAGAATCGGCGTCAGCCAGCTCGGTCGCAGACATCGAGCAGCCTCCTCCGGTTAGTCTCCAGCAACCTGCCTACGAAGATACGGACACCATCCGACATTCTGCTGTCCGGCACCCTCTGCAGGATCGTCATTATCTGCTCGGTGCGCAGGTCGTGGATCCGGTCGAGCCAGTGGTCCAGGGTGCCGGAGGACTCCAGCGCGGTCAGCGCCACCGCCACCAGACCCGGCCGGCCGGCGAAATGGGTGCTGCGGCCGCGCCGACACCACTGCTCGACGGAGCGGCGCCCGTCGACGAACTCGGCCACCCGCTCCGGCGCGACGTTGAATCCCAGGCTGGAACCGTGGTCGAAGGACGGTGCCAGCGCGCGACTCCCGGTCGCCCGGTCGATGAGGACGCCCCAGTTCTCGTGGTGCCGATCCGTGTTCGCGATCAGGGCGTCAAGGACGAGGTATCCGGCCCACACACCGAACCCGTCGAGATCGGACACGGCGGGCACGTCCACGGGCGGCGCGACCTCCTGAAGGCAGGGGCGCACCGCCTCGACGGTGTAGAGCGGATGCTCGCGCTTGCGCGTGACGTCATAGGACGGTTCCCGCGCGCCGAGCAGCTCGTTGCCGTGCGCCAGCTCGACACGCTCGGGGTCGTTCAGCCGCCGGCAGATGACACCGGGTCTCGGCATCCCGGTCGCGAGCTCGACCGAGGCGGCCGGAACCTCGAGCGCGCGGGCCAGCTCGGCCGCGACCTTCTCCGCCCAGTCATCCCCGTACACGCGGCCGTTGCGGTCCACGCGGATGAACTTGAAGAGGTGCGAGACCCGGTCCGGTGTCTCGAGCCAGACCTTCTCCTTGCTGCCCATCTGCTCCTCGGTCTCGCTCGTCCAGGCCGAAACGTCGACGAGCGGATAGGGGTCCGGCACAGCCGTGTTCTACCGGAACCACGGCGTGGCGAGCGCAGACGCGCCCGCCACGGCGTTCCGCTCAGGCGATGAAGTACGTCGGGTTGGGGTGTCGATACGCGCCCGGGTCAGCGACTTGTACTGGACCGTCGTGCAGGTCGCCTGGCAGGACAGGTACGCCGGGATCGGCAGCGCACGGGCACTTCCAGAAGCAAGGAAAGGAAAGGACGCGCACCCCACACCGGGACCGGGTCGCAGACGACAGTAGGTTGGCGAAGCGTGAGCTACCTGGCTGCGGACGACCGCTACGAATCGATGCCGTACCGCCGCTGCGGGCGCAGCGGCCTGCTCCTGCCCGCCCTCTCGCTCGGCCTCTGGCACAACTTCGGCGGCGACCGGCCGTGGGAGACGCAGCGGGCGATCGTGCGCCGCGCCTTCGACCTCGGCATCACGCACTTCGACCTGGCCAACAACTACGGCCCGCCGTACGGGTCGGCCGAGCAGAACTTCGGCCGGATGCTGGCCACCGACCTCGCGCCGTACCGGGACGAGCTGGTGATCTCGACCAAGGCCGGCTACGACATGTGGCCCGGCCCGTACGGCGACCACGGGTCGCGCAAGTATCTGCTGGCCTCGCTGGACCAGTCGCTGGCCCGGATGGGACTGGACTACGTCGACATCTTCTACTCGCACCGGCTCGACCCGGACACTCCGCTGGAGGAGACGATGGGCGCGCTGGACACCGCGGTGCGCTCCGGGCGGGCGCTCTACGCCGGCATCTCCTCGTACAACTCCGAGCGGACCCGGGAGGCGGCGGCGATCCTGCGCGAGCTGGGCACGCCGCTGCTGATCCACCAGCCGTCGTACTCGATGCTCAACCGCTGGACCGAGGACGACGGGCTGCTGGACACGCTGGCCGAGGTCGGCGCGGGCTGCATCGCGTTCTCGCCGCTGGCCCAGGGGCTGCTCACCGACCGCTACCTCGACGGGGTGCCGGCCGACTCCCGGGTCGCCACCGGCGGCGCGATGACCGCGGACATGCTCACCGAGGACCGGCTGGCCCGGGTCCGCGCGCTCAACGGCATCGCCGCCGCCCGCGGCCAGTCGCTGGCCCAGCTCGCGCTGGTCTGGGCGCTGCGCGACCCGCGGATGACCTCGCTGGTGATCGGGGCCAGCAGCGTCGCCCAGCTGGAGGCGAACGTGGCCGCGCTCGAGCGCACCGACCTCTCGGCGGCGGAGCTGGCCGACATCGACCGCTACGCGCTGGAGTCCGGCATCGACCTCTGGGCCGGATCGAGCTCGGCCTGAATTACCACCTCCAGCGAGCCCAACCAGGCATTTTCACGTTTCGGTTTCCCCTCAGCGGAGACGTCCTACCTGCACGCACGAGCAGCCGACCCGGAGAGCCGAGGAGATGGACGAGGTGGTGATGCTGCCCGACGGTCCCGAAGGAGCGAGCTTCGCCCGCCGGGCCATGCGGCGCGCCGCCGATCTCTGGAAGCTGGACCGGGAGACGACCGAGACCGCGCTGCTGCTGGTGAGCGAGCTCGCCACCAACGCGATCCGGCACGGCGCCCCGCCGGTGCGGCTGCTGCTGCGGCTGGACCAGCACAACCTGCGGGTCGAGGTGACCGACAGCTCGCCGGCGCTGCCGCAGCTCGGCCATCCCGGCCCGGACCAGACCAGCGGGCGCGGGCTGCAGATCGTGCAGCAGCTGGCCGTGACGTGGGGCGCGCGGGTGCTGCCCCGCCGGGTCGGCAAGACGGTCTGGTTCGATCTCGTCCGCGGCTGACCAGGTGGGGTGCAGCACCGCACGCGAGCGGGGGCGGAGCGGGCCGCACCGGCATACCGTGGACGGTGATCCACGGCCGGTTGGCCGGGAAGGAGGCACCGTGTCCGATCTGCGTGTCGCTGTGGTCGGCTCCGGGCCGGCCGGCGTGTACGCGGTGGCCGCCCTGACCAAGGCCGGGGGTGTCTCGGTCGACGTGCTCGACCGGCTGCCCGCGCCGTACGGGCTGGTCCGGTACGGCGTCGCCCCCGACCACGTGAAGATGAAGTCGGTGGACGCCGCGCTGCGCCGGATCCTGGAGGACCCCGCCGTACGGTTCCTGGGCAACGTCGAGGTCGGCACGGACGTCACGCTCGAGGAGCTGTCGACGTACTACGACGCGGTCGTGTTCGCGACCGGCGCGGCCGTGGACCGGCGCATGGAGGTGCCCGGCGAGGACCTGGCCGGCAGCTTCTCCGCGACCGACTTCGTGGCCTGGTACAGCGGGCACCCGGACGCCGAGCTGGACCGGTTCACGCTGCACGCCACGCACGTCGTCGTCATCGGGGTCGGCAACGTGGCCGTCGACGTGGCCCGGGTGCTGACCAAGAAGGCCGACGTGCTCTCCAGCACCGACGTGCCCGGGCACGTGCTCGACGTGCTCGCCGCCAGCGCCGTCACCGACGTGACCATGCTGGGCCGGCGCGGGCCGGCGCACGCCCGGTTCACCACCAAGGAGCTGCGCGAGCTGGGCGAGATCCACGGCGCCGACATCCTCGTCGACCCGGCCGACCTGGAGCTGACGCCCGAGGAGGAGGCCGAGGTCGCGGCGGACCGGACCCTGGCCGCCAACCTCAAGGTGCTGCGGGAGTGGGCGCAGCGGGAGCCGGAGGGGCGGGAGCGCCGGCTGCGGATCACGTTCTGGCACCGGCCGGACGCGGTGCTCGGGACCGACGCCGTCGACGGCTTCCGGGCCGAGAAGACCGTGCTCAAGGAGGGCCGGGTCACCGGCACCGGCGAGCTCGTCGACCTGCCGGCGCAGATGGTGCTGCGCTCGGTCGGCTACCGGGTGGTGCCGCCGGCCGGGCTGCCGCTGGACCCCGACACCGGGACCGTGCCGCACGACGGCGGCCGGGTGCTGGTGGACGGGGCCCCGCTGCCCGGCGTGTACGTCGCGGGCTGGCTCAAGCGCGGGCCGACCGGGATCATCGGCACCAACAAGCCGGACGCGACCGAGACGGTCGCCTCGCTGCTGGCCGACGACCTGCCCCGGGCTACCGAGCGGGACCCGGACGCGATCGTCGACCTGCTCACCTCGCGCGGGGTGCGTACGGTCGGCTGGTCCGGGTGGGAGGCGATCGACGCGGCCGAGCAGGCGCTCGGCGCCGACCGGGACTGCGCCCGGGTCAAGATCGCCGACCGCGACGCCCTCCTGCGCACGGCCCTCGGCGAACCAGCCTGACCAGCCGGCCCGGCGGGGCCGGCTCAGGCGAGCCGGCGTGGGGGCCGGGC
>DATINN010000792.1:0-1714 GCA_035474175.1 Mycobacteriales bacterium
TGACCATGCCCTGGTCGCCGACCAGCGGGCGGGCCAGCCAGGCCGGCACGTGCCGGGGCGGCTTGGCCCCCAGCTCGGCGCACAGCACCGGCAGGAAGTCGCGGACCGCGGCCGGCTCGTCGTCGCACACGTTGTAGACCCCGGCGGCGCCGCGGGAGACCGCCGCCACCGCCGCTGTGCAGTCGCTGGACTGGGGAAGCGGCACGGTGAACGTCTGCGACGACGAGCCCGCCCCGGTCCGGGAGTTCCTGCCGGTGCTGTCGGAGATCCTGGGCGCGAAGCCGCCCCGGCACGTGCCGGCCTGGCTGGCCCGCCCCCTGCTGGGCGACCAGGGCATGGTCATGATGACCACGGCCCGGGGCATGTCCAACGCCAAGGCCAAGCGGGAGCTGGACTGGACGCCGGCGTACCCGAGCTGGCGCGACGGGTTCCGTGCGCTCGGTGACCGGGCCCGGGTCGGGAATCGCGCACAAGGGTGAACCGTGCACCGTACCGGCGGGGGAGCGCACGCAGCGCGTGATGGCGTGGTTCCATCGTCGGCGTGTCCGTTCCGGGGGAGGCACGCGGGTCGAGCGCGTACCGGCTGGTGCGCCCGGCCCCGCGTGGCTCCGGCGTGCCCGCCCTGGAGCCGGGGCAGCAGGCCGTCGTCGACCACCGCGGCGGCCCGCTGCTGGTGCTGGCCGGGCCGGGCAGCGGCAAGACCACCACGCTGGTCGAGGCGGCGGTCCGCCGGGTCGCGGACGGGGCCGACCCGGAGTCGCTGCTGCTGCTGACGTTCAGCCGGCGGGCCGCGACCGAGCTGCGGGAGCGGGTCACCGCCCGGCTGGCCCGCACCACCCGCGAGCCGCTGGCCCGCACCTTCCACTCGTACGCGTTCGGGCTGCTGCGGGCGCAGGCCGTGGCCCGGGGGGAGCGCGGGCCGCGGCTGCTGTCCGGGCCGGAGCAGGACCTGGTCGTCCGCGAGCTGCTCGGGGGCTCGGTCGAGCTCGGCACCGGGCAGTGGCCGGACGTGCTGCGCCCGGCGCTGCTGACCCGCGGCTTCGCCCAGGAGCTGCGCGACCTGCTGCTGCGCGCGGTCGAGCGCGGGGTCGGGCCGGCCCGGCTGGCGAACTGGGGTCGGGACCGGGGCCGGGACGACTGGGTCGCGGCCGCGCACTTCTTCGACGAATACCTCGACGTCACGACGCTGTCGACGGGCGACGGGCCGGAGGCGTACGACCCGGCCGAGCTGATCCGGGCCGCGGTCGACGCGCTGGCCACCGACCCGGACCTGCTGGCCCGGGAGCGGGCCCGGCGGCGGCGGGTGTTCGTGGACGAGTACCAGGACGTCGACCCGGCCCAGGAGGAGCTGCTGCGGATGCTCGCGGCCGGCGCCGACGAGCTGGTCGCGGTGGGGGACCCGGACCAGTCGATCTACGCGTTCCGCGGCTCCGACCCGTACGCGATCCGGCGGTTCCCGGACGTGTTCGCGCCGGCGTCGGGAGCCGAGGTCCCGGTGGTGGCGCTGGGGGCGTCCCGCCGGTCCGGTTCTGTGCTCCTGCAGTACACGCGGCGGGTGGCGGCCCGGCTGCCGGGGCCGGCGGCGCACCGTGCCCTGCAGCCGGTCCCGGGCACGCCGCCGGGGCTGGTCGAGGTGCTCACGCTGCGGACGGCCGGCGAGGAGGCCGCATACGTGGCCCACCGGCTGCGGGCCGCGCACCTGCTGGACGGGGTG
>DATINN010000793.1:0-7690 GCA_035474175.1 Mycobacteriales bacterium
GCTCCGTGATGCCCATCGCGTACGCCACCAGGGAGCCGGCGGCCGAGCCGCGGCCGGGGCCGACCCGGATGCCGGCCTCGCGGGCGTGCCGGCAGAGGTCGCCGACGACCAGGAAGTAGCCCGGGAAGCCCATCTGGATGATCACGCCGAGCTCGTATTCGGCCTGCTTGCGGTGGGTGTCGGGGATCCCGCCGGGGAACCGCCGCTCGAGCCCGCGGAAGACCTCCTCGGTCAGGAAGCTGGCCTCGGTCATCCCCGCCGGGACGTCGAAGCGCGGCATCAGGTCCTGGTGGTCGAGGACGTCGCCGTAACCGGTGACCTGCTCAGCCACGACCAGCGTGTTGTCGCAGGCCTCGGGCAGGTCCTTCCACAGCCGGCGCATGCCCTCCGGCGACTTGAGGAAGTAGTCGGAGCCGTCGAACTTGAACCGCTTGGGGTCGGCCATCGTCTTGCCCGACTGCACGCACAGCAGCACGCTGTGGGCCTCGGCGTCGGACTCGAACGTGTAGTGCAGGTCGTGGGTGGCCAGCGGCCGGAGCCCGAGGTCCTTGCTCAGCCGCAGCTGGTCGGCCCGCAACCGGCTCTCGATGGCGATGCCGTGGTCCATCAGCTCGAGGTAGAAGTTGTCCGCCCCGAAGATGTCGCGGAACTCGGCCGCCGACGCCCGGGCCTTGTCGTAGTTGCCGATCCGCATCCAGGTGGCGACCTCGCCGCCGGGGCAGCCGGTGGTGCCGATCAGGCCGGCGCTGTAGCGCGAGAGCAGCTCGCGGTCGATGCGCGGCTTGTAGAAGTAGCCCTCCAGCGACGCGAGCGACGCCAGCCGGAACAGGTTGCGGATGCCGACCTCGTCCTTGGCCAGCAGCGTCATGTGCGTGTAGGCACCGCCGCCGGAGACGTCGTCCTCGCCGCCGTCGGCCCAGCGGACCCGGGTCCGGTCGAAGCGGGACGTGCCCGGGGTGACGTAGGCCTCCATGCCGACGATCGGCTTCACGCCGGCGCCCTTGGCCTGCTTGACGAAGTCGTACGCCCCGAACACGTTGCCGTGGTCGGTCATCGCCAGCGCCGGCATGCCCATCCGGGCGGTCTCGGCGAACAGGTCCTTCAGCCGCGCGGCACCGTCGAGCATGGAGTATTCGGTGTGCACGTGCAGGTGCGCGAAGGACTCACTGGCTGGCCGGGACACGCGGCGAGTTTAGGCCGCCGCACCGACAGAATCCGGGGTCACCGGAAGACCCGCAGGACCGCCGGGCGTGTCGACCTCTAGGGTGTCCGAATGCCGCTGCCGCAGGAGGTTTCGGCGCTCGTCACCGACCGTCTCAGCGCTGTCGACGCGGCGCTGCCGGGCTTCGTGACGGCGCTGTGGGTGACCGGTTCGGCCGCCTCCGGCGACTGGCGTCCGGGCCGCAGCGACGTCGACTTCGTGGCCGCGACGTCGCGGGTCCCGGAGCTGGCCGACCTGGAGGCGCTGGCCGCGCTGCACGCCGGCGGCGGCGAGATCCACTACGACGGTCTCTACGTCCCGGCGGCCGACCTGCACGCGCCGCCCTCGGCCGAGGAGACGGCCGCGCACGTGGTCGACGGCGAGTTCGCCAGCGGGCCGTGCGGCTACTGCACGCCGGTGACCTGGCTGGAGCTGCGCCAGGACGGGTCGGCCGTGCGCGGCCCGGTCCCCGGGACGCTCGTCGCCGCGCCCGACCCGGCCGCGCTGCGGCGCTGGCTGCTGGGCAACCTGCGCGGCTACTGGTCGGGCGAGGCCGCGCAGGCCGAGCGGGTCACGGCCGAGCGCCCGCCCGAGGCCGCGGTCGGCGGCGGGCCGGTGGTCTGGCTGACGCTCGGCGCCGCCCGCCTGCACGCCACCCTGGCCACCGGCCGCGTCGTGTCCAAGACCGCCACCGGCGCGTACGTCGCCGAGCACTTCCCGGCGTACGCGGAGCTGGCCAAGCGCTGCGTGGCCTGGCGGGCCGGGGAGGACGTCGGGTTCACCATGGCCGACGGCGCCGCGGCGGCCGCGCTGGTCCGGGACGTGGTGTCATCCGCCGGCGCGGCCGGCTAGGACGAGGGCCCAGCTCAGGCAGCCGAAGGCGGCGGTGCACAGGACCGCGCGGACGACGTTCCAGCGGACCCAGACCGTCTCGAAGGCCTCCCGGGCGGCGTGCGGGTCGGTCCGCCCGGCCGCCTCCAGCTTGTCGTTGAGCGGGACGTTGACCGCCATCGTGACCACCAGCACGAGCAGGTAGAGCACCGCCCCGGCGACGATCCACGGCCGGGCCGCGCCCCGGTGCAGCACCGCGGCCAGCACCGAGAACACCAGCGCGCCGCCGAAGCAGACCCCGAACCAGCCGTTCAGGATGGCCACGTTGATCTTCTGCATGCCCTCCACGAACGTGGCGTCGCCGGCCCGGCCCAGCCCCGGCATCACCGCGTACGCGAAGGCGGCGAACAGGCCGGCCATCAGCCCGGCCGTGACCGTCGCCGCCACCAGTGCGCCTGTGCCCATCGTCGTCGTCCTCCCGGACCGCGTCATCGTCGTCATGCGCTGATTCCACCGGTCCCGGGCGAGACGAGCCATCGTTCACAGGCGCGGGTGCATGTGCGATCGTCTCGGCATGGACGCGCTGGCCGGGCTGCTCGACGGCCCCCGGGCGCAGGGGGCGTTCCTGCTGCGGGCCGTGTTCGGGCCGCCGTGGGCGCTGCGGATCGCCGACGAGGCGCCGCTGACCCTGTTCGCGGTGCTGTCCGGGCAGGCCTGGGTCCGGCCCGACGGCGGGGACTGGGTGCGGCTCGGACCGGGCGACACGGCGGTCGCCCGCGGCCCCGAGCCGTACGTGGTGGCCGACGACCCGGCGACCGCGCCGCAGGTGACGATCCTGCCCGGGCAGGTCTGCATGCTGCCCGACGGCAGCCACACCGACTTCGACCTCGGCACCCGGACCTGGGGCAACGACCCGGCCGGGCGCGACACCCTGCTGGTCGGGACGTACGAGGGCGACGGCGAGGTCGGCGGCCGGCTGCTGCGGGCGCTGCCCCGGCTGCTGGTGCTGCCGGCCGGGCAGCTGGCCTCGCCGCTGCTGCCGCTGCTGGGCGCGGAGATCGGCCGGGACGAGCCGGGCCAGGAGGCGGTGCTCGACCGGCTGCTCGACCTGCTGCTGATCGCGGTGCTGCGGGCCTGGTTCGCGCGGCCGGACGCGGCCGCGCCGGGGTGGTACACGGCGCACGCCGACCCCGTGGTCGGCCCGGCCCTGCGGCTGCTGCACCACGAGCCGGCCCGGCCCTGGACGGTGGCGGCGCTGGCGGCCGAGACCGGGGTGTCGCGGGCGGCGCTGGCCCGCCGGTTCACCGAGCTGGTGGGCGAGCCGCCGATGGCGTTCCTGACCGGCTGGCGGCTGGCGCTGGCCGCGGACCTGCTGCGGGACCCGGACGCGACGCTGGGGGCGGTGGCGCGGCAGGTCGGCTACGGCAGCGCGTTCGCGTTGAGCACCGCGTTCAAGCGGGTCCGCGGGGTGAGTCCGCGCGAGCACCGGGCGGCCGTCGCGGGCTGAACGTGGGCGCGACGCCCGGGCTCGGCGTCGGGGGGCGGCCCGGTCCGGCGGCTCGGCCGGCGGGACCTGGTCCGGAAGCGCGGCCGGCAGGGCCCGGTCCGGGGGCGCGGCCGGGCGCGCGGTGGCGGGGCGGGCTGGCCGCCAGCACGAGCAGCCGCAGGTCGATCAGGGCGTGGTAGAGCACCGGCAGCAGCAGGCTCCCCGACCCCAGGAACAGCACCGCGAACCCGGCCCCGAGCACCCCGGCGGTCAGCATCCCCGCCACCCCCTGGTACGTGTGCGCCACCGCGAACGCCAGCGCGCTGACCAGCACCAGCCGCCACGGCCCGAGCTCGGGCGCGACCGCCACCGCGACCGCGAGCAGGAACCCCCGGTAGAGCACCTCCTCGCAGACGCCCGCGGTCAGCGCCAGCCCGGCGAAGGCCCGCCGCTCCTTGGCCGTGCGCGGCAGCAGCGCCCCGACCTCGGCCGGCGCGACCACGTCCGCGCCCCGGTCGACCCGGCGCCGCAGCCCGGCCAGCAGCCCCACGCTGAGCACGAACCCCAGCGCCCCCACCAGCGTGTACGCCGACGCGCGGGGCCAGCGCAGGCCGAGGTCGCCGAGGTCGAGCCGGGGCGCGGCCAGCACCAGCGCCACCGCGACCGCGGTCAGCGACCACTCCAGGATCGTGGTCCGCCGGTAGCGCCGCCGCCGCGCCCCCGGGTCGGTCGCCCGGTGCTGCCGGCGCGCGCTCCAGGCGCCGACCGCCGGCTGCCCCAGCACCAGGTAGGCCGCCAGCAGCAGGGCCAGCACCCGGGCGAGACCGGCCAGGGTGGCGCCGTCCGCGACCGCCCTCATGCCACCCCCGCGGCCGCTACTCGGAGACCAGCGTCAGCGCCCGCGCCAGATCGTCCGGGTACGGGCTGGAGAATTCAACCCACTCGCCGGTCGCCGGGTGGGTGAACCCGAGCCGGGCCGCGTGCAGCCACTGCCGGTGCAGGTCCAGCCGCTGGGCCAGCGTCGGGTCGGCGCCGTAGGTCAGGTCGCCGACGAGCGGGTGCTTGACCGCGGCCAGGTGCACCCGGATCTGGTGGGTGCGGCCGGTCTCCAGCTTGACGTCGAGCAGGGTCGCCGCCCGGAACGCCTCGATCGTGTCGTAGTGGGTCACGCTCGGCCGCCCGCCGGCCACGACCGCGAACTTCCAGTCGCTGCCGGGGTGCCGGTCGATCGGCGCGTCGATGGTGCCGCGGGTCGGGTCGGGGTGGCCCTGCACGAGCGCCGCGTACCGCTTGTCCACGGTGCGCTCCCGGAACGCGTCCTTGAGCACCGTGTACGCGCGCTCGCTCTTGGCCAGGACCATCAGCCCGGTCGTACCCACGTCGAGCCGGTGCACCACCCCCTGCCGCTCGGCCGCGCCGGAGGTGGACAGCAGGTGGCCCATCGCGGCCACGCCCTGCACCACGGTCGGGCCGTCCCAGCCCGGGCTCGGGTGCGCGGCCACGCCGACCGGCTTGTCCACCACGACGATGTCGTCGTCGGCATAGACGACGGTCAGGCCGGGGACCGGGACGGGGGCGGCGCTCGGCGGCGCGGGCGGGGCCGGCATGTCGACCTCGAGCCAGGCGCCGGCGACCACCCGGTCGGAGCGGTCCTTGGTCCGGCCGTCGACGGTCACCCCGCCGGCGTCGACCAGCGTGGCCGCGGTCGTCCGGGAGAACCCGAACATCCGGGCCAGCGCCGCGTCCAGCCGCAGGCCGTCCAGCCCGTCCGGCACCGGGACGGTGCGCCGCTCACCCACGGGGTCTCCCGTCCGGGCCGGCCAGCGGGTTCCGCGACGGCACATACCCCTGCCCGTCCCCCGCCGGCGGGGGCTGGGCCGGGGGCCAGCCCGACTGGGCCTGCGCCGCCGGCGGCCGGCCCGATGGAGCCTGCGCCGCCGGCGGCCGGCCCGCGTGGGCCTGGGCCTGGGCCTGGGCCTGGGCCGACGGAGCCTGGGCCGTGGGCGGCTGAGCCGAGGGAGGCTGGGCCGGTGGTCCGGGCGGGAGCGGGTCCGGGGGCGGGTCCGCGGACCCGGACCCGCGGGTGCCGTCCATCTCGAAGCCGAGCACGGCCAGCAGCACCGCCAGGATCCCGCCGCAGACGATCCCGGAGTCGGCCAGGTTGAAGATCGGGAACAGCATCCGCCCGTCCGGCGTGCGCAGGCTGATCCAGTCCACGACCTCGCCCCGCAGCGGCGCCGGCGACCGGAACAGCCGGTCGACCAGGTTGCCCGCCGCTCCGCCGAGCACCAGCCCGAGGCTGATCGCCCAGGCCGTCGAGCGCAGCTTCGACGCGGTCCGCACGATGACCACGATGACGACCACCGCGACCGCGGTGAACAGCACCGTCGCGCCCTCGGCGAAGGAGAACGCCGCCCCCGAGTTGCGCGCGTGGGTCAGCCACAGGTAGCCGGTCGGCAGCTTCACCGGCGGCCGGTCCTGCAGCTTGGCCACGACCAGGATCTTGGACACCAGGTCGAGCAGCAGCACCGCCCCCGCGGTCACCGCCAGCACGGCGGTGCGCCGGGGCCGGTCCGCGCTCGCGCGCCGCGCGGAGGACCCGGGCCGGGGACGGTGGGAGGCGCTCACGCCTCCATCGTCCCAGGCCCCGGCCCGCCCGTCAGCGGCGCTCCTCCCGCTGCTTGCAGCGCACGCACAGGGTGGCGCTCGGGAACGCCTGCAGCCGGGCCTTCATGATCGGCTCGTGGCAGCTCTCGCAGTGCCCGTACGTCCCCTTGTCCAGGCGCTCCATCGCGCGTTCCATCTGGACCAGCAGGTCGCGGCGGTTGTTGGCGATCGACAGCTCCTGCTCGCGCTCGAAGGTCTTCGAGCCCGCGTCGGCCTGGTCGTCGCCGGCACCGTCGCCGGAGGTCTGCTGCAGCGCGTGCAGCTCGGTCATCGCCCGCTCGTAGTCGGCCCGGCGCGCGGCGATCTCGCGGACCAGGTCGACCCTGACCTCGGCCAGCTCCTCGACCGTCCAGTCCGTGCCGGCGGGCACCGGCGTGCGGTCGGCGACGGCGGTGTGCGCGGGTGCGCGGCCCCGGGCGCCGGTCGCGGTCGGCTTGCCGGTGGTCCGGGTGGAACGTCCGGTGGCGGCCTTGGCACCCGCTCCGGTTCCCCGGGCACGGCGCGCCGGTGTGCTGTCCGGCTGGGTCCCCGACAGGGGGCTCGCCGTCGTGCTCGTCTGGGAAATCGTGCCGCTGGTGGCCTCGGCCACCTTCGCGGTCGTTGCGTTCTTCGCCACGGTCGTCCGCACCGCCTTCACCGGTCGTGCCAGCCAGCCGGCGGCCTAGCGGCCGCGGGCCTCGGTCATGGAGCTCCCCCTCCTCGTACAAAGCGCTCGCGATCATGGAGATCGCGAGCCGGGCCAAAGGATACGTTCGGCGAGACTCCCCGACAACAGCTATCGACGCAGAGTGACGATTTCCGCTCCGGAAGGGGGTTTTCGGCCTGATTTAGCCGGAAACAACGGCACGCAACGCCACGCGTACGGGCTGTCATCGCCCGTCGAGGGGCCGATCGCCCGGCCGGCGCTCCCGCTCGCCGGACTCGCCGCGCCAGGTGGCCAGCCGCCCGGCCCGCCCGACCGCCCGCAGCCGGCGCTCGGTGGCGGCCCGGTCCGGCGTGGTGGTCACCACCAGGAGCTGGTCGCCGTGCCGCAGCCGGGTGTCCGGCCCGGGCACCCAGCCCCGATCCCCGCGCACCAGCAGTGACAGCGCCGCCCCCTCCGGCAGCCGCAGCTCGCGCACGGTCACGCCGTGCAGCTTGGAGCCGTCCGGGATCCGCACCTGGAGCAGGTCGGCGTGCAGGTCCTCCAGCGGCGCCGCGTCGACCTCCAGATCCAGCGCCTCCGCGGGCGAGGCCAGCTTGAGCAGCCGGGCCAGCCGGGCCAGCGTGGTCCCCTGCACCAGCGTGAACACCAGGACCAGCACGAAGACGATGTCGAAGTACGACCGGGCCTCCGGCACGCCCGCGGTCAGCGGGATCGTGGCCAGCACGATCGGCACCGCGCCGCGCAGCCCGGCCCAGGACACGAACACCTGCTCGGCCCAGCGCACCCGGAACCACACCGCCGAGGCCAGCACCGACAGCGGCCGGGCGACCAGCAGCAGGGCCGCGCCGATGCCGAGCGC
>DATINN010000794.1:0-4921 GCA_035474175.1 Mycobacteriales bacterium
CCTCATCCGGGGTCATCGCGATCCGGCGGGCCCGCTTCTGCTCTCTCACCGCGCCTCCCGCAGCCGGATCAGGCCTTCCTGCATCACGGTCGCGACCAGCGTGCCGTGCCGGTCGAACAGGTAGCCCCGGCACAGCGCCCGGGCCCCGCCCGCCCAGGTGCCTTCCTGCTGGTAGCAGAGCCAGTCGTCGGCCCGGAACGGGGCGTGGAACCAGACCGCGTGGTCCAGGCTGGCCATCTGCAGCCGCGGGTCACCGAGCACCCGCTGGTGCGGACGCAGCGCGGTCGACAGCAGGAGCAGATCGGAGAAGTACGTCGCGGCGCAGGCGTGCAGGGCCGGGTCGTCCGGCAGCCGCTCGGGCGAGCGCATCCAGGTCAGCTGGCGCGGCGGCACGTTCTCGCCCGGCACCACCCCGGGCGGCCCGTCCGGGAACCGCAGCTCGATCGGGAACCGGGCGAACCAGTCCTCCCGGCCCGGCACGGTGTCGGCCGGCGGCAGGTCCTCGGGGGCGGCCGCGTCCAGCACGGGCACCTGGTGGTGCAGCCCGTCCTCGTGGACCGCGAACGACGCCGACAGGGTGAAGATGGCCTCGCCGCGCTGGATGCCGAGCACCCGGCGGGTGGTGAAGGAGCGACCGTCCCGGATCGGGTCGACCTGGTAGAGGATCGGCCGGGACGGGTCGCCGGGGCGCAGGAAGTAGGCGTGCAGCGAGTGCACGGTCCGGCCCGGGTCGACCGTCCGGGCCGCGGCGACCAGCGCCTGCCCGGCCACCTCGCCGCCGAACACCCGGGTCTCGGTCACCCCCTCCCGGGACCGGCCGCGGAACACGAGGTCCTCGATCTGCTCGAGGTCCAAGATCTGCTGCAGTCCGGCGCGCACGGCGATGATCGTGCCATCCACACTGGGTGCCGTGCTCGCCATCGCCCATCGGACCCCCCGTACCGCCGACGACTGCCAGCGGCTGGCCGACCTCGGCGTCTCCGTCTTCGAGGTCGACCTCCAGTTCATGGCCGGTGTCCCGGTCGTCTCCCACTTCCTGCCGCCGCTGCCGATCCTGCCCTTCCTGCGCCACGACGGCTGGCGGTTCACCGGGCGGGCCCGGTCCAAGGCCGAGGAGGACCTGGCCGCGGTGGTGGACCGCATCCCGGCCGGGGCCGCGGTCCTGGTCGACCTCAAGAGCGACGACGTCCGGCACGCCGGCCTGCTGGTGTCGCTGCTGCAGGCCGCCGACCGGCCGCCCGCGGGCTGGTACGTCAGCGGCAAGGACCCGGGCGCGCTCGCGGTGATCGCGGCCGCCGGCTACCGGACGTGGCTCAGCGTCGGCACCCGGGGCGAGTTCGTGGCCGCGCTGAACGGGCAGCTGCCGGACGGGTTGGACGGGCTGACCGTGCGGCAGACGTACCTGGACCGGGCCACCACCGGCAAGCTGCTCGGGCACCTGCCGCGGCTGATGGCGTGGACGGTGAACAAGGTCTACCGGGCCGAGGAGCTGGCCGAGCTGGGCGTCACCGGCATCACCTCCGACAGCCCGGCCGTCCACGAGTACGTGGCGGCGCAGCCCTAGGAACCGGCGGCCCCGACCCCGCAGGTCCGGCGGTTCGGCCCTAGGAACCGGCCCCGGCCCCGCGGGTCCGGCGGCCCGGCCCTAGAGGGCCGCGATCACCTCGACCGCGCGGTCCAGCTCGGCCTCGGTGTTGTAGTAGTGCGGCGACAGCCGGACCAGCGGGTGGACCCCGCGGTCCTCGGTGTCCAGCGGGTTGTCCTCCGGGACGGTCAGCGTCACGTTGATCTTCGCCTCGGTCAGCGCGGCCATGACGTCCGCCGACGGCACGCCGTCGACCTTGGCCGTGACGATCGCGCCCTTGCGCACGCCCTGGTCGTACGTGCTGACCTTGGGCAGCGCGTCGAGCTGGTCGCGCAGCCGGGCGCCGAGCCCGAGCGCGCGCTCGCCGATCGCGTCCAGGCCCAGCTCCAGCGCCTGCTCGACGGCGGCGGCCAGGCCGACGATCGTGGCCCCGCTGCGCTCCCAGGTCTCGAACCGCTTGGCCCCGTCCTGCCAGCGGAAGCCGCGCCCGCCGTCCCAGGTCGCGGAGCCGATCTCGACCACCGGCGGCTCCAGCCGGTCCAGCGCGTCCGAGCGCACGTAGAGGAAGCCGGTGCCGCGCGGGCCGCGCAGGAACTTCCGTCCCGTGCCGCTGAACAGGTCGCAGCCGAGCTCGGCCATGTCGACCGGGAACTGGCCCGCGGCCTGGGTGCCGTCGAGCAGGTAGAGGACGCCGGCGGCGCGGGCGATCCGGCCGACCTCGGCCGCCGGGTTGATCAGCCCGCCGTACGTCGGCACGTAGGTCAGGCCGATCAGCTTGGTCCGCTCGTCGACCAGGTCCTCCAGCGCGGCCACGTCGACCTGGCCGGTCTCGTCGTTGGGCACGACGACCAGCTCGGCGCCGGTGCGCCGGGCGACCTGGAGGTAGGCCAGCACGCTGCTGCCGTACTCGTCGCGGCCGGTGAGGACGCGGTCGCCCCGGCCCAGCGGCACGCCGTAGAAGCCGGCGTTCCAGGCGTGGGTGGAGTTGTCGAACAGCGCGATCTCCTCGCGCCGGGCCCCCAGCAGCCGGGCCATCCCGGTGTACGCCGCCTCGATCCGGTCCGCGCTCGCGGCCGTGGCCTCGTAGCCGCCGATCGTCGCCTCCAGCTCCAGCTGGTCGGTGATCGCGCTCAGCGTGCGCCGGGACATGAGGGCGGCGCCGGCGTTGTTGAGGTGGGTGCGGTGGGCGGTGCCCGGGGTCTCGGCCCGCAGCCGGTCGATGTCCAGTTCTCGATCCATCTCCGGGCCCTTCCCGATCGGGTCGGCCGGCATGCGTGTCGCGCTGGCGCCCGCGGTCCGCTGCTGGTGGGGTACGTCGGCCGGCTTCCCTGCCGGAGGTCCCCTTCCTCGACCTCCGGCAGGGCTCCTCTGTCGTGCCGTGAAGGGATCCGGCCGAGGCGCCGTACGTGGGGTCCCGGGGCGGGCCGGGGCGTCTGCGAGGCTGGGAGGCATGGTTCTCTCCCGCCGCGGCACCCGCGGGGACGTCGCGGTCGAGCGGGCCAAGGTCGCCGTGGCGGCGGTCTTCCTGATCAACGGGCTCTCGTTCGCGTCCTGGGCGGCCCGGGTCCCGGCCATCCGGGACATCCTCGGGCTCAGCCCCGGGCGGGTCGGCCTGCTGCTGCTCTCGGTGTCGGTGGGCACCCTGATCGCGCTGCCGTTCTCCGGCGTGGTGGTGGCCCGGCTCGGGCCGGCCCGCACGATCGCGGTCTCCATCGTGCTCTGCGCGCTCGGCCTGCTGGTGCTGGCCGGCGGGCTGGCGCTGAGCTCGATCCCGCTCGTCGTGCCCGGGCTGTTCTGCTTCGGGCTCGGTGTGAGCACCTGCGACGTGGCCATGAACGTGGCCGGTGCCGACGTCGAGCGCAAGCTCGACCGGACGGTGATGCCGCGCTTCCACGCCGGGTTCAGCCTCGGGACCGTGGTCGGCGCGCTGGCCGGGGCGGCCTGCGCGCGGGCCGGGATCGGTCTCGACCTGCAGCTCGTGGTCACCGCCGTGGCGATCGTCGCGGTCGCGCTGACGGCGATCCGGACGTTCCTGCCCGCGCCGCCGCCGGAGTCGGCCGGCAGCAGCCGGTCGGCCGTGCTGCGGGCCTGGCGGGAACCGCGGACGCTGGCCGTCGGCGTGCTGGTGCTGGCGTTCGCGCTGGCGGAGGGGATCGCCAACGATTGGCTGGCGCTGTCGCTGGTCGACGGGCTGCACGCGGCCGAGGCCGTCGGCGCGGTCGGGTTCGGCACGTTCGTGACCGCGATGACGGCCGGGCGGGTGGTCGGCGGCTCGTTCGTGGAGCGGTACGGGCGGGTGCCGACGCTGCGGGTGACCGCGCTGCTCGTGGTGGCCGGCGTGCTCGCGGTGGTCACCTCACCCGGCATCCCGGGTGCGCTGGCCGGTGCGGTCTGCTGGGGTCTGGGCGCCTCGCTCGGGTTCCCGCTGGGGATGAGCGCGGCCGGCGACGAGGAGAGCCGGGCGGCGGCGCGGGTGTCGGTGGTCAGCTCCATCGGCTACACCGCGTTCCTGGGCGGGCCGCCGCTGATCGGCCTGCTGGCCGATCACGTCACCGTCCGGCACGCGATCCTGGCCGCGCTGGGCGCCGCGCTGGTCGGGTTCCTGTTCTCCACCGCCGCCCGCCCACTGCGCCCCGCGGCCTGATCCCCTGCCGCTGCGCGCCGTGGTCCCGGGGTGGGTCGGTCAGGGTGGGGTGAGGTGGAACTCGGGGGGACCGGTGCCGGCGGTGCCTTCGGGGAGGGGCTCGTCCCAGTCGGGCAGGTCCGGCGGGAGCACCCGGCACACCTCGGCGACGAGCCGGCGGGCGACCTCGCGCACCTTGACGTTGCTGCACTGGCTGCGCCGGGACAGCTCGGCGAACGCACCGGCCGCGTCCAGCCCGTACCGGCCCATCAGGATGCCCTTGGCCTGCTCGATCGGCGCCCGCGCGTCCAGCCCGGCCTCCAGTTGCCCGACCTGCCGGCGCAGGTCGCCGATCGCGGCGTGCTCGCGCAGCATCGCCGCCCCGGCCGCGGCGAACGCCTGTGCCCGCCGGAGCTGCCGCGACCCGGTCAGCGCGGGCGTCCCGATGAGGGTCAGCACGCCCGCGGCTCCCGGCAGCGGGACCGCGAGCAGCGCCTGCGTCCCGGCCGGCACCAGCGGGCGCAGCCGGGGCCAGCGGTCGTCGGCGGCCGGCCCGGCCGTGCTCACCGGCGCATCACTGCCGTACGCGTCCCAGGCCGGTCCCTGCCCGGCCCGGTGCTGGGCGCCGTCCATGGCCTGCACGATCCGGTCGGTGCTGACCAGCAGGGTCGGCTCGGCCGGATCGCCCAGCAGCACGCCGGCGCCCCGGGCCG
>DATINN010000795.1:0-7264 GCA_035474175.1 Mycobacteriales bacterium
GGATCAGCGGCGGCGGCGGGCCCGGGTCGTTGCGCGGGTTGGTGCCCGACTCGAGCACCGACAGCCCGGCCTGGCCGGCGAAGAACGCCAGCAGGGCCGGATCGTAGAAGCGGACGTGGGTCGGGTCGCGCCAGAAGTCGTAGCTGAGCACGGACAGGCTCCCGGCGTTGGGCACAGCCGCCACGAAAGCACCGCCCGGTTGCAGCGCCCGGGCCGCGGCGGCGAAGGTGCGGGCCACGTCGGCGGGCTCCAGGTGCTCCAGGAAGTGGGCGCAGAACACGCCGCCGAGCGAGGCCGGCTCGGCCTCCTCCAGGTGCTCGACCGCGTCGGCCAGCACCACGTCGTGGCCGGCAGCGCGGGACCGGAGCACCATGCCCTCGTCGATGTCGACGCCGCGGGCGGTCAGGCCGGCCTCGGCCAGCAGGCCGAGGAACTCGCCGCTGCCGGAGCCGAGCTCCAGCACCGGGCCGGCGCGGAAGAACCGTACGTAGTGGGTGAGCGCGTCCCGGGCGTGCTTCCCGCCGAAGTCCATGAACGCGTAGTAGTCGCTCTCCAGCCGGCTCACCGGCGGCCCCGATCGGCGCCGCTCTCGGCGCTGGCCGCCACCGTCGCGGGGACCGGCTCGGTCGCGGTCGTGACCGTGTAGGGCACGGAGAGCAGGCCGGCCTCGGACCCGCTGCGGACCCGGACGGTGTTGCCGCTGCGCTGCACGCTCATCATCACGCCGTCGCGGTTTTCCACCCCGACGGCGACCTCGAAGGCGCCCTGCAGCGGCGGGCACTCGGCGGTGAAGTCCAGCGTCCAGTCACCCACCAGGTCCGCGGGCAGCTCGTCGCGGCCGGCGTGCATCGACCAGATCGGGATGTCGCCGACCGCCATCACCACAGCGCGAACGGAACCGATGCGGGCAGCCTCGTCCGGCGACACCGAGAACGAGACCCGGACCGCGAACGGACCGCCGGCGACCAGCTCGTTGCGCCGGGTGCCGGGCTCGTCCCCGACCGTGACCCGGATCTCCAGCAGCCCCGGCTCCAGCACCTCCAGCAGCGGCTCGACCGGCTCGACGGCCGTGCCCAGCAGCCGGCGCAGCTCGCCGGTGGCGAACTCCGGGTCGCCGTTGTAGACGACCCGGCCGTGGTCCAGCACGATGCCGCGGTCGCAGATCTGCTCGACCAGGTCCAGCGAGTGGGTGACGAACAGGATCGTCCGGCCCTCCCGCTGGAACTCGGCGATCTTGTCCAGGCACTTGCGCTGGAAGGCCTCGTCGCCGACGGCCAGCACCTCGTCCACCAGCAGGATGTCCGGGTCGACGTGCACGGCGACGGCGAAGCCGAGCCGGACGTACATGCCGGAGGAGTAGTGCTTGACCGGGTTGTCGATGAACTCCTCGAGCTCGGCGAAGGACACGATCGAGTCGAAGAGCTTGTCGGTCTCGCGCCGGGACAGCCCCAGCAGCGAGGCGTTGAGGTAGACGTTGTCCCGGCCGGACAGCTCGCCGTTGAAGCCGGCGCCCAGCTCCAGCAGCGACGAGACCCGCCCGTTGACCTCGACCGTGCCGCTGGTCGGGCGCAGGATGCCGGTGAGGATCTTGAGCAGGGTCGACTTGCCGGAGCCGTTGTGGCCGATCAGGCCGACCGTGTGGCCGGCCTCGATCTCCAGCGACACGTTCCGCAGGGCCTGGAACGGCTCGGCCGTGCCGTGCCCCATCCGCAGCACGCGCTCCTTGAGGCTGGTGGCCCGGCCGGTGCCGCGGAAGCTCTTGCTGACGTCGCGGGCCCGGATCGCGATCTCGCCCCGGCGCAGGCTGCCGGCCATCTCAGAGCTCCTCGGCGAAGTCGGCCGAGAGGCGGTTGTAGACCCACAGGCCCAGCACCAGCAGGACCAGCGAGACCACGGCGCCGATGCCGAGCTTCTCCAGGTAGAACCCGTAGCCGTCGGCGGCCAGGACCTTGCTGCCGCCGGGCAGGGTGGGGTTGCGCGCGTAGAGCGCGCGTTGCATGGCGGTGACCACGCCCGCCATCGGGTTGAGGAAGTAGGCCCAGAGCAGGTGGTGGCGGCCCAGCTCCTGCTGGACCAGGGACACCGAGTAGACGATCGGGTTGACCCAGAAGCCGGCCATGAGCACGACCTCGACGACGTGCTGGGTGTCCCGGTAGCGCACGTTGAGACCGGCGACCAGGAACGACAGCGCGACGGTGAACAGCACGGCCACCCCGATGGCCGGCACCGCCAGCAGCAGGTGCGGCCCGGCGAACTGGGTCTGCCCGGCCACGGTCATCGCCACCAGCAGCACGATCAACTGCAGCGCGAAGTGCACCAGGGCGAAGCCGACCGCCGACAGCGGCAGCACCGAGAGCGGGAACCGGACCTTCTTCACCAGGCCGGAGTTGCCGATCACCGCGCCGGTCGAGGTGCCGACGGCCCCGCTGAACGCGTTCCACACCAGCAGGCCGGAGAGCAGGTAGAAGCCGAACTGCGGGATGCCGCTCTTGAGCACGACCTGGAACACGAACGTGTAGACGATCAGCAGCAGCAGCGGGTTGGCCAGCGACCAGATGAAGCCGAGCACGCTGCCCTGGTATTTGACCTTGAGGTCCTTGCGCACCAGCCCGACCAGCAGCTCCCAGCGCACCCGGCCCTGGGCCTGGGCCCGCTCTCGGCTGGTCGTACTCGCCATCGGTGCGATCCTCGCGCTTCGGATAGTCGGGGAGGTCCCACCGGCAGCGGGGCGAGACGGCATCAACCCTAGCCTGGTGCCCGCTCCTGACCCCGGCGGCTACCCTCCCGGCCATGGAATCCCGCTCGACGGCGTCGACCTCTCCCGGCGCCCACCGGTCGGACACCGCGACCGGATCGGCCGCGGAGTCCCGGACCGGGGTCCTGACCGGGACGGACCCGGGCATCCCGGTCCGCGACGGCACCGCCGGGACCGGGGACGAGCCGGCCCGCGGCCGCTGGGCCAGCCCGCCGGCGCAGAGCGTGACCGTGGCCGAGCTGGTCGCGATCGCCGCCGCCGCCCTGCTCGGGGTGATCGCGACGATGTCGCTGGCCATGGCCCATCTGGGGGTGCACGGGCTGGGCACGGTGTTCGGGTCCAGTGCGGTGCTGGTCGTGGTGCTGGCCGTGCTGGCCCGGCTCCGGGCCGCCCGCTTCCCGCGGATCGCGCTGGACCCGGCCGGGCTGGTGCCGGCCGGGCTGGCCGGGCTGTTCGCGCTGTGGATGTTCCTGCCCGGGTTCCACTACGCCTCCGGGGACAAGGACCCGGGCGGCTACGTGATGCACGCGTTCGCGATCGCGCGGGACCACTCGACCTGGATCCACGACCCGATCCTGGCCGCCGACGTGCCGGTGCAGCTGGCGAGCCCGGGCGCGCGGTTCCCGGCCGTGTGGATCTCCGACGCGGCCACCGGGACGATCTTCCCGCAGTTCTACCACCTGTGGCCGGCGCTGCTGGCGACCTCGCTGGACGTCGGGGGATACGGCGCGCTGGTCGCCACCGCGCCGCTGCTGGGCGGCCTGGCGGTCGTGCTCGGCGTGCTCATCGCCCGCCGGATCGGCGGCCTGGTCGCGGCCTGGGTGGTCGGGGCGCTGCTGGCGACCAACATGATGGAGGTCTGGCAGGCCAAGTACCCGACGACCGAGATCCTGTCCCAGGCGCTGTTCCTGGGCGCGCTGCTCGGGGTGCTGCTGGCGGTCCAGACCGGGTGGCGGTGGCCGGCGCTGATCGGCGGCGCCCTGATCGGGGTCGGCTTCCTGGGCCGGGCCGACGGGCTGATCCTGGTGCTGCTCGCGGCCGGGCTGCTGGCGGTGCTGTGGGTGCTGCGCCGCTTCGACGCGCGGGCCGGCTGGTTCACCGCCGGCCTCGCCCTCGTCCTGCCGTACGGGCTGTGGCAGGCGTACGGGCCGGCCGAGAGCTACACCAACGCCAACTCGCTGCCGTCGCTGGCGCTGATCCTGGCCGCGCTGGCGTTCTGCCTGGTCGGGGCGCTGATCCTGCGGCCGCTGTGCGGCTGGCTGGCCCGCCGGGTGGACGCGACGCTGGAGCAGGAGCGGTCCCGCCGGGTGGTCGGCGGCGCCGTCACGCTCGGCGCGGCCGGGCTGTTCGTGCTGGGCGGGCTGCGGCCGCGGCTGTTCGGCGCGGACTACGCGATGTATCTGAAGTCCGAGATCCGCACCTACGACGAGATCAACCTGCACCGGCTGTCCTGGTTCTTCACCTGGCCCGGGCTGGCGCTGATGGTGGCCGGGATCGGCGTGATCGCGCTGCGCCGGCGCTGGTCGGCCAGCGGCTGGCTGGTCCTGGTGCTCACCGCCGGCCTGCTCACCCTCTACACCTGGCACACGCGCAACTCGCCGTACTTCATGTGGGTCGGGCGGCGGTTCGTGCCGACCGTGGTGCCCGGGATGATGGTGCTGATCGGGGTCGCGCTGGCCGCGATCTGGATGGTGAAGATCCGCGGCAGGCTGCGGGTCGGCGTCCCGGTCGCGCTGGCGCTGGTCGCCTTCATCGGCGCCGTGCAGCTGAGCCAGTCGCTGCCGCTGCGCTCGCACGACGAGTGGAACGGCACGTACGGGATCGACCGGTCGCTGGCGGCGCTGTCCGGCGGGCAGGACGGGGTGTGGCTGTGGCAGCAGCCGAGCGCCTGCTGCGCCGCGCCGACCCAGCTGTTCGGGGCGCCGATCTGGCTGACCGAGGGGCAGGACAGCGCGCTGCTGCCGCGGGCGGACAAGGCCATCCCCGGCTACGTCCGGCAGTACGCGAAGGTCTTCGCCGACCGGCCGCTGTTCCTGGTCTTCGAGACGACCGCGCAGGTGCCGCTGCTGCCCGGGCTGGACCGGACGGTGGTGGCCCGGTTCGCCGGCACGCTGCCGCACTGGGAGGAGAGCTCGACCAGCCGGCCGGACAAGGCGCTGCAGGTCCCGTACGACTTCACCGTCTACCGGGTGACGCCGACCGGCTAGTCGTGGGTGATCGACCCGGCGTGGTGCGGGCGCAGCCGGAGCACGAACTGGTAGCCGAACAGGGTCGGGCGCAGCCGCACCAGCGCCCGGTCCACCCGCCGCGCCGCCCGCGACACCGGGCCGGTGCCCTCGGCCAGCACGTCGAACGGCAGCCCGGTGTACTGCAGGTCGCGCACCTCCAGGCCACTGGCCTTGACCAGCCGCAGCAGGCTGCGCCGGATGAAGAAGCGCAGGTGGGTCTCGTCCAGGATGCCGCGGCGGTCGTAGCCGAAGTTGCCGGTGGCGACCCGGACCCGCGGATACCAGTGCGCGAAGTTGGGGGTGGAGACGAAGATCTCGCCGTCGGGGTCGACCACCTCGCCCATCTGCCGCAGCAGCGAGCCGGGCCGGGCCACGTGCTCGATCACGTCGGCGGCGATGACCACGTCGTAGCCGGTGCCGGCCGCGGCCGGGATGCCCTCGTCGAGGTCGCCGGGGTAGAACGCGTCGACGTGGTCGCGCACGCCCGGGATCTCGACGCTGTCGACCCCGGTCACGGTGTGGCCGAGCTTGCGCAGCCGGTCGGCCAGCAGCCCGCCGGAGCAGCCCAGGTCGAGGATCCGCAGCGGCGGCCGGTCGGCCAGCATCGACACGATCAGCGTGTGCGAGGTGCCCTCGTCCTCCTTCAGCCCGTACGCCTGGTCGGTGGGGACCCAGGAGTGGGTGCCGAAGCCCATCGTGGTCAGCCGGTATTGCAGGACGTCGCGGACGACGTCCCAGCCGTACTGCACGCCGTTGACGTAGCAGATCTCGTCGCCGTAGTAGGTCGGGATCGGGATCTCGACGATGCGCTTCCCGGCGTGCAGCAGCTGCACGATGATCTGGGTGTCGAAGTCGAAGTCGTCCGTGTTCTCCTCGAACGGGATCGCGGCCAGCGCGGGCACCGAGTAGGCCCGGTAGCCGGAGTGGAACTCGGTCAGGTCCGAGCCCAGCAGCGTGTTCTCCACCCGGGTCAGGACCCGGTTGCCGACCCACTTGTAGAGCGGCATGCCGCCGCGGCGGGCGTCGCCCGGGGTCATCATCCGGGAGCCGAAGACGGCGTCGCACTCCCCCCGCTCCAGCGGGCCGACGATCTCCGGCAGGCACTCCGGCGCGTACTGCCCGTCGCCGTGCAGGAGGACCACGATGTCCAGGCCGCGCTCCTGGGCGGCGCGGTAGCCGGCCTTCTGGTTGCCGCCGTAGCCGAGGTTGCGCAGGTGCCGCACGACCGTGGTCGGCGGGCCGTCGTTGGCCTCGCGCCACTGCAGCGCGACGCCGACCGTGTCGTCCGCGCTGGCGTCGTCGAAGACCAGGATCTCGTCGATCTTCGACCGGAAGTCGGGCGGGATGCGGTCGAGCGTGGACGCGAGCGTCGATTCGGCGTTGTACGCCACGACCAGGATTCCGATCCGCTTCCTCTGCACCTGATCCAACGTAGCAGCCAGTTCTCGCGTCTTCAGGTCAAGCCGGGCGGACCGGACGCGCCGCTCAGATCAGCTTGGCGTTGAAGAAATTGGGAGCCATCCGCCACGCGACCCAGACGGCCGCGGCCAGCACCGGCAGCAGCAGCCAGGACGGCAGGCGGCGCAGCAGCGGCACGACCAGCACCACGTACGCCTCCGACCGGTAGGTGCTGGCCTGCCCGCCGGCGATGTAGGGCACCAGCCAGACGCCGCCGGCCGCGAGCAGGAACGCCAGGTCCCTGGCCGGCAGCCGGCGGGCGAACGAGGTCTGGAACCGCTCGTACGGGCCCCGGTGGCGGGCCACCCGGGTGGCGCCGCCCCGGTCCGGGTCCGGGACGACCACCGGGACCGGCGGCGGGACGGCGCGGCGGCGGAAGACCGCCCGGCCCAGGGTGAGCAGCAGCACCAGGCCGACCAGGACGAGCGTGAGCATGGTCTGGGCCGCGGTCACGGACAGGAACTCGCGGCCGGCCGGCTGGGTCTCCCACAGCGGCTCCAGCCGGTCCCCGATCGTGTCGATCGGCGAGTGTGCGCCCACGCCGTACTTGGCCGCGCTGAGGAAGTACGCGTTCCAGATGCCGACGGTGAGCTGGAAGGTGAGCAGCGTCAGCGCGAACCCGGCCACGATGCCGAGCCCGCCGAGCGCGGCCTGGATCCGGCGCCCGCGCCGGGCCGCCAGCACCGCGGTGATCAGCAGGGCCGGCGCGGCCGCGATCGGGGTGATGTAGCTGTACGCGGCGTACCCGCCGGTGAGCGCGGCCAGCCCGCCGTAGAGCAGCGGGTGCCGGGGGCCGTCCCGGGTCGCGAAGTACAGACAGGCC
>DATINN010000796.1:0-5668 GCA_035474175.1 Mycobacteriales bacterium
CCGGCTCGCCGCCGAAGGTCGCGTCGAGATACGCCATGTAGTCGAGTTCCGCGGGCAGGCCGAGCGTGCCGAGGACGTCCGCCGACCGCGGCCCTTGCACCGCGAGCACGCCGAAGTCGCGGTGCTCGTTCGCGACGGTGACGCCCTCCGGGGCGGCCGCGGCCAGCCGGCGCACCACCTCGGTGGTGTTGGCCGCGTTCGGCACCAGGAAGACGTGGTCGTCGCCGAAGAGGTAGGCGATGAGGTCGTCGACCACGCCACCGCTCGCCTCGTCGCAGCAGAGCGTGTATTGCGCCTGACCAGGACCGATCCGGCCCAGGTCGTTGCTCAGTGTCGCGTTGGCGAAGGCGGCCGCACCAGGGCCGCGCAGCCGCGCCTTGCCCAGGTGCGAGACGTCGAAGACGCCGATCGCCTCCCGCACGGCCGCGTGCTCGCGCAGCACACCGCCGCCCGAGGCGGTGTACTCGATCGGCATCTCCCAGCCGCCGAAGTCGGCCAGCTTGGCCCCCAGCGCGACGTGCCGGTCGTACAGGGGTGAGCGCAGCAGGTCCGTCGTCATGCCGGCAGTCTCCCAGCGCCGGCGGCCAGGGGGCGTACCGAGGGGTGGAGGTCGACGGCATAGCATCTGCCCAGGTGCAGCCCGGCCCGTCCGGTCCCCGCCCGCGGGTCGGCCCCGCCGCACCCGGACCTGTGAACGGAGCACCGTGGCCGAGCTGACCTTCGCCCCGCCGGAACTCGACGGCCTGGACGCCGACGCGATCGTCGTCGGCACCTTCTCCTCGCCCGACGGCGTCCAGTTGGCGGCCGGCGCCGAGGTGGCCGACGCGGCGCTGGACGGCCGGCTGCTGGACGCGCTGACCGCGGTCGGCGCCACCGGGGCCGAGGACGACGTGGTCAAGCTGCCGGCCGCCGCCTCCTCCCCGGTGCCGCTGGTCGTCGCGGCCGGACTGGGGCCGATCCCGGCCGGTGCGACCTCGCCGTCGGCGCAGCAGGTCGCCCGCTCGGCCGGCGCGGCCGTCCGGGCGCTGGGTGGCAAGGCCAAGGTCGCCTCCGCGCTCGGCCTGGCCGGCGGGGACGCCGCGGTGCTGGAGCTGGCCGCCGCGGCGGCCGAGGGCGCGCTGCTCGGCGCCTACTCCTTCGGGGCCTACCGGACCGGGGACAAGGGCAAGAACGCGCCGCCCAGCCTGATCACGCTGCTGGTGCCGGACCCCAAGGCCGAGGGCCTGGACGCGGCCGGCCGCCGGGCCGGCATCGTCGCCTCCGCCGTGGACCTGGCCCGCGACCTGGTCAACACGCCGCCCAACGACCTGCCGCCGGCCGAGTTCGCCCGGCGGGCCGAGGAGGCCGGGTTGGCGGCCGGGCTCGAGATCGAGGTCCTGGACGAGCAGGCGCTGGCCGCGGCCGGCTTCGGCGGCGTGCTCGGCGTCGGCGGCGGGTCGCAGCGTCCGCCGCGGGTCGTCCGGATGACCCACGCCGGCTCCGGCCCAAAGGTGGCGCTGGTCGGCAAGGGCATCACGTTCGACTCCGGCGGCATCTCGATCAAGCCGGCCGCCGGGATGGACCAGATGAAGGCGGACATGGCCGGCGCGGCCGCGATCGTCGCGGTGATGACCGCGGTCGCCGCCCTCGACCTGCCGCTGCAGGTGACGGCGACGGTGCCGATGGCGGAAAACCTGCCCAGCGGCTCCGCGTACCGCCCCGCCGACGTCCTGACCATGTACGGCGGCAAGAAGGTCGAGGTGCTCAACACCGACGCCGAGGGCCGGCTGATCCTGGCCGACGCCATCGTGCGGGCCTGCGAGGACTCCCCGGCGTACCTGATCGAGACCTCGACGCTGACCGGCGCCCAGCGGATCGCGCTGGGCGACCGGACCGCCGGGGTGATGGGCTCGGAGGAGCTGCGGACCCGGGTGGTCGCCGCCGGCGAGACGGTCGGCGAGGACATGTGGGCCATGCCGCTGCCCGGCTACCTGCGTGCCAACCTGGACTCCAAGGTCGCCGACATCGCGAACGTGACCGGCGAGCGCGGGGCCGGGATGCTGGCCGCCGGGGTGTTCCTGCGCGAGTTCGTGGCCGAGGGCGTGCAGTGGGTGCACATCGATGTCGCGGCGCCCGCGTACAACACCGGGCGGCCGTGGGGATACAACCCCAAGGGCGCGACCGGCGTCCCGCTGCGCACGATCCTGGCCACCCTGGAGGACATCGCCGGGGCGGGGTGACGCCGGGTTCGCCCGCAGGATGAACCAAGTGCCAAGATGGGTTTCAGCAGAGATCGGGAGGCGACCGCCCCCGGTCCCGTGAGACCAGCTAGGAGAACCCCGGTGGCTCAGACCGACGTCGACCTCGTGATCCTGGGCGGCGGCAGTGGCGGATACGCGGCCGCGCTGCGCGCCGCAGAGCTCGACATGAGCGTCGTGCTCATCGACAAGGCGGAGCTCGGCGGCACCTGCCTGCACCGCGGCTGCATCCCGACCAAGGCGCTGCTGCACGCGGGCGAGGTCGCCGACCTGGCCCGCGAGAGCGAGCAGTTCGGCGTGCACGCGACGTTCGAGAGCGTCGACGCGGCCGGCGTCCGCAAGTATCAGGAAGGCGTCGTCAGCCGCCTCTACAAGGGCCTGCAGGGCCTGGTCAAGGGTCGCGGCATCGAGTTCGTCTCCGGCGAGGGCCGGCTGGTCTCCGCCACCGCGGTGCAGGTCGGCGACACGACGTACAACGGCAAGCACGTGCTGCTGGCCACCGGATCGGTGCCGCGCACGCTGCCGGGCCTGGAGGTCGACGGGCAGCGGGTGCTGTTCAGCGACCACGCGCTCAAGCTCGACCGGGTGCCGAAGTCGGTGGTGATCCTCGGCGGCGGCGTCATCGGGGTCGAGTTCGCCAGCATCTGGAAGTCCTTCGGGGCC
Organism: Mycobacteriales bacterium; assembly: GCA_035474175.1. Classification (GTDB taxonomy): domain Bacteria; phylum Actinomycetota; class Actinomycetes; order Mycobacteriales; family CADCTP01; genus CADCTP01. The sequence goes on from DATINN010000796.1 coordinate 2,901, forward strand.
GAGGTGACCGTCGTCGAGGCGCTGCCGCACCTGGTGCCGCTGGAGGACGAGGCCAGCTCCAAGCTGCTGGAGCGCGCGTTCCGCCGGCGCGGCATCACCGCGAAGCTGGGCGCCCGCTTCTCCGGGGTCGAGCACACCGAGCAGGGCGTGAAGGTCACGCTGGAGTCCGGCGACCAGCTCGAGGCCGAGCTGCTGCTGGTCGCGGTCGGCCGCGGCCCGGTCTCGGCCGACCTCGGCTACGAGGAGGCCGGGCTCACCCTCGACCGCGGCTTCGTCAAGGTCGACGCCTACTGCCAGACCAACGTCCCGACGATCTCCGCGGTCGGCGACCTCATCCAGACCCCGCAGCTGGCCCACGTCGGCTTCGGCGAAGGCATCCTCGTGGCCGAGCGGCTGGCCGGCCTGCCGGTCGTGCCGATCGACTACGCCGGCGTCCCGCGGGTGACCTACTCCGAGCCCGAGGTCGCCTCGGTGGGCCTGACCGAGACCCAGGCGGTCGAGAAGTACGGCGCGGAGTCGGTCAAGACCCTCACGTACGACCTGGCCGGCAACGGCAAGAGCCAGATCCTGAAGACGGCCGGCGCGGTCAAGCTGGTCCAGGAGAAGGACGGACCGGTGGTCGGCGTGCACATGGTCGGCAGCCGGGTCGGCGAGCTGCTGGCCGAGGCTCAGCTCATCTACAACTGGGAGGCGCTGCCCAGCGAGGTCGCGCAGCTCATCCACGCCCACCCGACGCAGTCCGAGGCAGTGGGCGAGGCCCATCTCGCGCTGGCCGGCAAGCCGCTGCACGCGCACGGCTGATCTTCCACACCCTGAAGGAGTCGTTGACCAATGTCGGTCTCCGTCACGATGCCGCGGCTCGGCGAGAGCGTCACCGAGGGCACCGTCACCCGCTGGCTGAAGAAGGAGGGTGAGAAGGTCGAGGCGGATGAGCCGCTGCTGGAGGTGTCCACCGACAAGGTGGACACCGAGATCCCGGCACCGGCCTCCGGCGTGCTCTCCGCGATCCGCGTAGGCGAGGACGAGACCGTCGAGGTCGGTGTCGAGCTGGCCGTGATCGACGAGGGCGGTGAGGCGTCGGGCAGTGCCCCCGCGCAGGAGGCGCCCGCGGCCGAGCCGGAGCCGGAGCAGCCGGCCGCCGAGCCCGAGCCGGAGCAGCAGCCCGCGGCCCAGGCCGAGCCGCAGCAGGCGCCGCCCCAGGAGGCGCCGCAGCCCCAGCAGCCGGCCGCCCAGGAGGCGCCGGCCCAGCAGGCTCCCCCGCAGCAGGCCCCACCCCAGGCTCCGCCGCAGCAGGCCCCGCAGCAGCCGGCCGCCCAGCAGGCGCCGCCGCAGGGCTCGCCGCAGCAGCCCGCCGCCCAGCAGCCCGCTCCGCAGCCGTCCGCCCCCGAAGGCGGCGACGGCCAGCAGGGCGACGGCGCGTACGTCACGCCGCTGGTCCGCAAGCTGGCAGCCGAGCACGACGTCGACCTCGGCGGCATCAAGGGCACCGGCGTCGGTGGCCGCATCCGCAAGCAGGACGTGCTGGAGGCGGCCCGGTCCAAGCCGAGCGAGGCGCCGGCCGAGCCCGAGCCGGTCGGCAGCAGCAACGGCCAGGCCGTGCCGGTCACCTCGCCGGAGTCGCCGGCCCCCGGCCCGGCCAGCCCGGCCGCGGTCGAGGCCCAGCCGGCGCCCAAGGTCGCGTCCTCGCCGCTGCGCGGCCGGACCGAGAAGATGTCCCGGCTCCGCACGGTGATCGCCAAGCGGATGGTCGAGTCGCTGCAGACCAGCGCGCAGCTGACCACCGTGGTCGAGGTCGACGTGACCAAGATCGCCCGGCTGCGGCAGCAGGCCAAGGCCGACTTCGAGCGGCGCGAGGGCACCAAGCTGTCGTTCCTGCCGTTCTTCGCGATCGCCACGGTCGAGGCGCTCAAGGAGCACCCGAACGTCAACTCCTCGATCGACACCGACGCCGGCACGGTCACCTACCACGAGGCCGAGCACCTGGGCATCGCGGTCGACACCGAGCGCGGGCTGCTGGTGCCGGTCATCCACGACGCCGGCGACCTCAACCTCGGCGGCATGGCCCGCAAGATCGCGGACCTGGCCGAGCGGACCCGGGCCAACAAGGTCAGCCCGGACGAGCTCGGCGGTGGCACCTTCACGCTGACCAACACCGGCAGCCGCGGGGCCCTGTTCGACACGCCGATCATCAACCAGCCGCAGGTCGGCATCCTCGGCACCGGCGCGGTCGTCAAGCGCCCGGTCGTGGTCGACGACCCCAACGTCGGCGAGGTCATCGCCGTCCGCTCGATGGTCTACCTGGCCCTGACCTACGACCACCGGATCGTGGACGGCGCCGACGCCGCCCGCTTCCTGGTCACCGTCAAGGAGCGGCTGGAGGCCGGCGCCTTCGAGGCGGAGCTCGGCCTGGCCTGAGGACCCCCGCTCTCCCGGCGCCCGCGACCCTCCGGGGTCGCGGGCGCCGTGCCGTCCGGGCTCCGGTCGCGGGCGGCGGCCGGGGCAGGGAGGATCGGGAGCGTGAAGATCGCGATCACGGGATCCTCGGGCCTGATCGGCTCGGCGCTGACACCGGCCCTGCGCGAGGAGGGCCACACCGTCCTCCGGCTGGTCCGGCGACAGTCCGCCGCCGCCGACGAGGTCCGCTGGGACCCGGGCCGGCGCGAGCTGGACCCCGCGGTGCTGGCCGACGTCGACGCGGTGGTCAACCTGGCCGGCGCCGGCATCGGCGACAAGCGCTGGTCCGGCGAGCGCAAGAAGATGATCTTGGA
>DATINN010000797.1:0-2167 GCA_035474175.1 Mycobacteriales bacterium
GCGGCGGTAGACCCCGGCCGACCAGTCCTCCACCCCGGGCACCGCGCGGGTGCCGAGGAAGCGCAGCAGCGCGTCGAGGTCGATCGGCGCCCGGTAGGGCAGCCGGAGCACGATCGCGCCGGTCACCCGCTCGTCCGGGCCGCGCCGCGCCCGGCGCAGCTGGGTCGGCGTCACCGCGAACACCGTCCGGATCGTGTCGTTGAACTGCCGGACGCTGGCGAACCCGGCCGCGAACGCGACCTCGGTGATCGGCAGCGCGGTCGTCTCCAGCAGCACCCGGGCCGTCTGCGCGCGCTGGGCCCGGGCCACGGCGACCGGTCCGGCGCCGACCTCGGCCACCAGCTGCCGGTGCAGGTGGCGCTCGCTGTAGCCGAGCCGGCCGGCCAGCCCGGCCACGCCCTCCCGGTCGACCACGCCGTCGCCGATCAGCCGCATGGCCCGGCCGACCAGGTCGGCGCGCAGGTCCCACTCCGGGGAGCCCGGGGTCGCGTCCGGCCGGCAGCGCTTGCAGGCCCGGAAGCCGGCCGCCTGCGCCGCGGCCGCGCTCGGGTGGAACCGGATGTGCTCCCGCCGCGGGGTCATCGCCGGGCAGCTGGGCCGGCAGTAGATCCCGGTCGAGGTCACGGCCGTGACGAACCAGCCGTCGAACCGCTCGTCGCGGCTCCGCACGGCGCGGTAACAGGTCTCCTCGTCGGCCAGCACGAGCCCACCGTGCCACCCGGGTACGACAATTCCTGGCGGTCATCGGACCCGACCGTTCCCGGCCCGGCCGGCCACCGGGGAACGGTACGGTGCGGCCCATGACGGAGGGTGGCGGCGGCGACCAGTACCGGGACCAGTACCGGGAGGGTCCGTTCCCGCCCGCGCCCCCGCCGCCGTGGGCCGACCCGGCCCCGACCAGCCACCAGGGCCCGCCCCCCGGCCAGCAACCCGCGTACGGGCAGGGGGACATGCCGTCCGGGCAGCAACCCGCGTACGGGCAGACCAGCGCGATGCCGCCCTACAGCGACCAGCAGCAGCCCTACGGCTACGGCCAGCAGCCGTACGGGCAGCAGTACCCGCAGAGCCCGTGGGGCAGCGCGCCCCCCGGCTACGCCCGCCCGCCCGCCGACCTCGCGTCCTGGCCGGCGCGGGCCGGCGCGCTGATCCTGGACGGGATCTTCGGCCTGCTGCTGGCCATCCCGGCCGGAATCGCCTTCGGGGTCACGTTCGGGACGGCCGACACCAGCACCAACTCCGACGGCACGACCGAGGTCACCAACCTCAACGGCGGGCTGCTGGCGCTGGCCATCGTGCTGGCCATCGCCGCCGTCGTGGTCGGCATCTGGAACCAGGGCTGGCGGCAGGGCTCGCTCGGCTGGTCCTGGGGCAAGCAGGTCGTCGGCATCACGCTGGTGCGGGAGGTCGACGGCCGGCCCCCCGGCGGCTGGACCGGGATCGGCCGGCTGCTGCTGCGCAACGTGCTCGGGATCGTGCCGTTCTACACGATCGTCGACTACCTCTGGCCGCTGTGGGACGAGAAGAACCAGACCCTCGACGACAAGATGCTCTCCACCCTGGTGGTCCGGGCCCGCTAGCGCCGCCGCACCAGCAGCGCCTGCGCCCCCCGCCCGACCTCGCCGGCGGTGTCGGACAGGACCGTGGTCGCGTAGCCGCCGCCGGTCGGGCCGATCGTGGTGACCGCGTCCAGGCAGAACCACTCGCCGATGGGCGCCCGCAGCAGATGCACGGTCAGCTCGGTGTTGACGAACAGCCACGAGTCCAGCGGCAGCGCCGCACCGGCCCCGTTGCCGGAGTCGGCGGTGACGAACAGCCGCTGCGTCGGCGTCGGCTCCTCGCCCTCGACCAGCGGCATCCGCATCCGGGACCAGATCACCGCCGGTCCGGGCGCGGCGAAGTCACCCTTGACCCGGCGCCACTCCATCGCCTGCAGGTAGCCGCCGGGCCACTGCTCGTCGAGCGGGTCGGGGTCGGCCGGCAGCTCCGGCGCCGGGCCCGGATCGGCCACCGCCGCGGTGTCGCCGACGCGGTGCCACCACCCGGTCGCCCGGGCCACGTCCCGCCCGCCCGCGGCCAGCGTCGCCACCGCCAGCTGCACCGACCGGCCGGGCCGGAGCACCGACGCGGTCACGGTCAGCTCCCCGACCGGCAGCGCGCCGAGCAGGTC
>DATINN010000798.1:0-3301 GCA_035474175.1 Mycobacteriales bacterium
GACACTGCCGGGCGGCGGCGGGCCGGTCTGGTCGAGCCGCGCCGGCCGGCCGGTGCCGGGCGGGCGCCGCGGCTCGCGCCACGCCCGCTCCGCCCCGGACCGCCAGGCCCGCCGGCCGCTCGACGCGACATCAGACCGAGCTGCCCGCGGTGAACCGGGGGAAGGCGCCGGCCCCTGCGTAGCGCGCCGCGTCGTCCAGCTCCTCCTCGATCCGCAGGAGCTGGTTGTACTTCGCGACGCGGTCGGACCGGGCCGGCGCCCCCGTCTTGATCTGACCGCAGTCCGTCGCCACGGCGAGGTCTGCGATCGTGGTGTCCTCGGTCTCGCCCGAGCGGTGGCTCATCATGCAGCGGTAGCCCGATCGGTGCGCGAGCGAGACCGCGTCGAGCGTCTCGGACAGCGTGCCGATCTGGTTGACCTTGACCAGCAGGGCGTTGGCGCACTGCTCGGCGATGCCGCGGGACAGCCGCTCCGGGTTGGTGACGAACAGGTCATCGCCGACGATCTGGATCCGGCCGCCGAGCACGGCGGTGATCCGGGCCCAGCCGGCCCAGTCCTCCTCGTCCAGCGGGTCCTCGATCGAGACGATCGGGTAGGCCGAGACGAGGTCCTCGTAGTAGGCGATCATGTCGTCGGCGCTGCGGGTCCGGCCCTCGAAGGTGTAGCCGTCGGCGCCGTGGAACTCGGTCGCGGCCACGTCCAGCGCCAGCGCGACGTCGCGGCCGACGGTGAAGCCCGCCTTCTGGATGCCCTCGATGATCAGGTCGAGCGCGTCCCGGTTGGACGGCAGGTCGGGCGCGAACCCGCCCTCGTCGCCGAGCCCGGTCGACAGGCCCTTGGCCTTCAGCACCGACTTCAGCGCGTGGTAGGTCTCGGCGCCCCACCGCAGGGCGTCGGCGAAGCTCGGCGCGCCGATCGGCGCGATCATGAACTCCTGCACGTCGACGTTGCTGTCCGCGTGCGCGCCGCCGTTGAGGATGTTCATCATCGGCACCGGGAGCACGTGTGCGGTCGGGCCGCCGACGTACCGGAACAGCGGCAGGCCGACCGACTCGGCCGCGGCGCGGGCGACGGCCAGCGAGACGCCGAGCACCGCGTTGGCGCCGAACCGGGACTTGTCCGGGGTGCCGTCGAGGTCGATCAGCTCCTGGTCCAGCAGCCGCTGCTCGGTCGACTCCAGCCCGACGAGACCTGGGGCGATGTCGTCCAGGACGGCGGTGACCGCCTTCTGCACTCCCTTGCCGCCGTAGCGGTCGCCGCCGTCGCGCAGCTCCACCGCCTCGAACTGGCCGGTGGACGCCCCGCTGGGAACGGCCGCGCGGCCGATCGTGCCGTCGTCGAGCGCGACCTCGACCTCCACGGTGGGGTTGCCGCGCGAGTCGAGGATCTCGCGGGCGCCGACGGCCTCGATGGTGGCCACGGGAGCACTCCTTCGTTGCAATGTCAGGGGGACGAACGGGTCAGAGAGTAGTCGCCGTCATCCGTCGATCCAGGGACGCGAGCAATCTGTGGACAAGCGCGCCGCCTGTGGATGACCGTTTGCGGCCGGGTCTCGAAGCGCTGCATAGTCCGGCCCGTGAAAGCCCTCTGGCGCCGCCGGCCGGTCCGGCACGTGGTCTTCGGTCTCCTGCCCCTGCTGGTGGTGGGGCCGGTGGTGGTGATCGTGCTCGCCGTCCGCCTCGCCTCCGACTCCGCCCCGGTCCGCGCGGCGACCGCGCAGGCCACCGCGACCGTCGACCGCACCCGGCAGGGAGAGGACGAGCGGGGCCTGGTGGTCAGCTGGGTCGACGACACCGGCACCCGCCGCACCTCGACGGTGCTGACCAACCGGCCCAGCGACATCCCCGTCGGGTCCCAGATCACCGTCCGCTACAAGCCCGGCGACCCGAGCCGGGTCTTCGTCACCGGCGACCGGACCACGGCCCGGCTGACCGACCTCAGCTTCGGGATCCTGCTCGCGGCCCTGCTGACGGTGGCGGTCATCGCCGCCAGCGCGGTGCACGTCGCCCGCCGGCGGGCGGCCGAGCGGCGACCCGCCACCAGCCTTCCGGTGTCGTACGCGCGGTCCAAGTTCGGGCTCAACCGGCGTTCCTGGCTGCTGGTCGAGGAGGCCGGCCACACCTGGTGGGTCTCGGTGCACTGGGACCCGGTGCTGGAGACGCTCGGCCCGGGCGAGACGGCGCTGGTGCACGGGCGGCCGGCCCGCGACCGGGTGCTGACCTTCGACATCGACGGCACCCACGTCTGGCAGGCCGGCCGCCGCCGGCCCGGGCCGCCGCGGGGGGAGATCGACCGCGAGGGCGTGGACCCGGAGAGCACCGACCGGGTCGTGGGCACCGACGTGCCGCTGGGACGGCAGTTCCGGGCCGATGCCGGGCTGCTGGCGGCGGCGCCGATCCTCGGCATCCTCTGGGCCTACGTCGACGATGGCGGCCGGGACAGCTTCGTGCTGGCCACCGCGCTGGCCGGGGCGGCCCTGTTCTGGGTCCCGAGCGTGCGGGGATCGGACCCGACATGAGACGCCGGACCGGGCCACGCCGTCGCCGCGCCGTCGGGCGTCCGGCCGACGAGCCGGCGCCGGAGCCGGCGACGCACCGAGCCGGCGAACGGCTACTACGGAGCGCCCTCGGCCGCGCGCATCGCCTCGCGATAGGCCCGGGAAGCCACCCGCAGCGCCGCCTCGGGGTCGACGTCAGCGTCGACCGCCTCGCCGACCAGCGCGAACAGCCGGCTGCCGAGGTCGTCCCCGGCCGGCGGCGGCACGTCGAGGCCGGCCTTGGCCGCCCGGCGCTGCAGCTTCGCGGCCAGCGCGAGCGCGGGCTGACCGAGCGGCACTCCGTCGGTCACCGACTCGCGCCGCTTCTCCGTCGCCTTGATCTCGTCCCAGTTGACCGCCACCTCGGCCGCGTCGGCGACGGCGCGGTCAGCGAACACGTGCGGGTGCCGGCGCACCAGCTTGGCCACGAGGTCGGCCGCCACCTCGTCGATCGAGAACGGGCCGGGCGACTCCTCCTGGGCCAGCCGGGCGTGGAAGAGCACCTGCAGCAGGACGTCTCCCAGCTCCTCCCGCAGGTGCACCCTGTCGCTGTCCTCGATCGCCTCCAGCAGCTCGTAGGTCTCCTCGAGCAGGTACGGCGCGAGCGTCTCGTGCGTCTGCTCGGCGTCCCAGGGACAGCCGCCGGGCGAGCGCAGCCGGTCCATGACGGCCGCCGCGTCGAGCAGCCGCGCGCCCGGCGGGTCCCAGGAACCCTCGACGGTCTCCACCGTCAGGCCGGGCAACGCCCGCACGGCCTCGACGAAC
>DATINN010000799.1:0-4242 GCA_035474175.1 Mycobacteriales bacterium
CATGACCGGCGTCGACCCGCAGGACGCCGGCCTGGCCTCCGGGCTGGTCAACACCACCGCGCAGGTCGGCGGTGCGATCGGCCTGGCCGTGCTGACGACCGTGTCCACCTCCCGGGCCGACGGGCTGCGCGCGGCCGGCGCCGGCGCCCGGGAGGCGCTGACCGGCGGCTACCACGCCGCGTTCTGGGTCACCGTCCTGCTGCTCGTCGCCGCGCTGGCGGTCGCGACGACCGTGCTCCGGCCGGCCGCCGCCGTCCCGGCCGGGACCGAGCCGGAGCCGGTGCTGGCCGCGGCCTGATCGTCGTTCCCTCCGCGGGCCCGGCACCCTCCGAGGTGCCGGGCCCGCGCGGCTGCGGTGGGGATCGGGCCGGGTGCGGCGTATCGCGTGTGGTGGACGGCCGTCCGAGGAAGGGCATAATCTCGGCGCGCTGATCCCGGTGCTGTGTGGGGTTCGCCCGTCCGACCTGCAGGGAGCACTGTGGCCGCTTTCCGGCTCGACGCCGAGCACGTCGCCTTCCAGGAGCGGGTCCGCCGGGTGGCCCTCGATCACCTGCTGCCGCTGGTCGGGACCGAGACCGGGCGGGTCAACCGCGACCTGGTCGTGGAGCTGGGCCGCCAGGGCCTGATCCGAGCCCTCTTCGGCGCCACCGGTGGCGCCGTCACCGACGCCGCCGCCATGCAGCTCTGCCTCCTGCGCGAGTCGGTGGCCCAGGTCAGCGGTGCGGCGGAGACCGCCCTGGCCCTGCAGGGCCTCGGCAGCTACCCGATCGTCCAGTCCGGCAGCGCCGAGCTGCGGGAGCGGTGGATGCCCGGCGTGGTCGCCGGGGACGTGGTCGCGGCCTTCGCGCTGTCCGAGCCCGGAGCGGGCTCGGACGCCGCCGCCCTGGCGCTGCGGGCGGAGCGGGACGGCACCGGCTGGCGGCTGACCGGGGAGAAGACCTGGATCTCCAACGCCCCGGACGCCGACGTCTACACCGTGTTCGCGCGCACCACGCCGGACACCCGGGCCCGGGGCGTGACCGCGTTCGCCGTCCCCGGCGACGCGCCCGGACTGAGCGGCGGCGAGCCGTTGGAGATGATCTCCCCGCACCCGATCGGGCACCTGGTCTTCGACGGCGTGTACGTCGAGGACGGCGATCGGCTGGGCGAGCTCGACCGCGGCTTCGCGGTCGCGATGCGCACGCTCGACCTGTTCCGGCCCAGCGTCGGCGCCTTCGCCGTGGGCATGGCCCAGGCCGCGCTGGACGCGACCGTCGAGCACGTCCGCACCCGGCACGTGTACGGCGCGCCGCTGGCCCAGCAGCAGGCCGTGGCGCACCGGGTCGCCGACATGGCCACCCAGCTGGAGGCCGCCCGCCTGCTGGTCTACGCGGCGGCCGGTGCGTACGACGCCGGCGACGACCCGGCCGGGGTCACCCGGCGCGCGGCGATGGCGAAGCTCTACGCGACCGAGGCGGCCCAGTCGATCATCGACGACGCCGTGCAGCTGCACGGCGCCCGGGCCCTGCGGCGCGGTCACCTGCTGGAGCACCTGTACCGGGACGTGCGGTCGCTGCGGATCTACGAGGGCGCGTCCGAGGTCCAGCGGTCCATCATCGCCCGGGAGACGATCGGCAGAGGAGCCCCGTCGTGACCGACCCCTACCGCTTCCGCAGCTCGGCCCCGCTGACGCCGGAGTGGACCAACTTCCGCTTCAGCAAGGCCGACGGCGTCGCGACGGTCACGCTCGACCGGCCGGAGAAGCTCAACCCGCTGACCTTCGAGAGCTACGCCGACCTGCGCGACCTGCTGCACGAGCTGCCGCACCACACCGACGTGCGGGTGCTGGTCATCCGGGGTGAGGGGCGCGGGTTCTGCGGGGGCGGTGACGTCGAGGAGATCATCGGCGAGCTGATCAGGATGGGCGCCGCCGACCTCATGCGGTTCACCAAGATGACCGGGGACGTCATCCGGGCCATGCGCGAGTGCCCGGTCCCGATCATCACGGTCATCCAGGGGATCGCCGCGGGCGCCGGGGCCGTGGTCGCCCTGGCCAGCGACTTCCGCATCGTGGGGCCGAGCGGCCGGTTCGCGTTCCTGTTCACCAAGGTCGGGCTGTCCGGCGGCGACATGGGCGCGGCGTACCTGCTGCCGCGGGTGGTCGGCGCGGGTCGGGCCACCGAGCTGCTGCTGCTCGGCGACACCATCGACGCCGCCACCGCCGACCGGTACGGGCTGGTCAGCCGGCTGGTGGGGGCGGACGAGCTGGACACCGCGACGGCCGAGCTGGCCCGGCGGCTGGCCGACGGGCCGACGCTGGCGCTGGCGCAGACGAAGTCGCTGATCACCCGCGAGCTGGACATGCCGCTGTCCGCGGCGATGGAGCTCGACGCCATGACCCAGGCCCTGCTGATGACCACCCGCGACCACGCCGAGTTCCACGCCGCGTTCACCGAGAAGCGCGCACCGAAGTGGGAGGGCCGCTAGGGCGGGTCCTAGGGCCGCCAGCGCTCGTGCCGCGTCCCGGCGACACCCTGCCGGATCAGCTCCAGCCGCGGCTTCACCCCGTCGGTGCGCCCGGTCTGCGGCCGGCGCGAACCGGCCTGCCACGGCAGCGGCCACCGGGCCGCCTCGCCGCTGTAACCCTGCTCGGCCGCCGCGTGCAAGGTCCAGTTCGGGTCGTACAGGTGGGCCCGGCCGAGCAGGCACAGGTCGGCCCGGCCGGCCAGCAGCAGCGAGTTGACGTCGTCGTAGGAGGAGATGATGCCCACGGCCATCGTGGGGATGCCGGCCTCGTTGCGGATCCGGTCGGCGAACGGCGTCTGGTACGACCGCCCGAACTCCGGGGTCTCCTCCGGCGTGACCTGCCCGCTGGAGACGTCGATGATGTCCGCCCCGGCGTCGGCGAAGGCGCGGGCGATCTGGACCGCGTCCTTCTCCGTGACGCCGTCCGCGTGCCAGTCGGTGGCCGAGATCCGCACGCTCATCGGCTTCGCGGCCGGCCACACCGCGCGCATGGCCCGGAACACCTCCAGCGGGAAGCGCAGCCGGTTGTCCGGCGACCCGCCGTACTGGTCGGTGCGCCGGTTGGTCAGCGGCGAGATGAACGAGGACAGCAGGTAGCCGTGCGCGCAGTGCAGCTCGATCAGGTCGAACCCGGCCTGCTCGCTGCGCCGGGTCGCGGCCACGAAGTCGGCCGTGATCGCGGCCAGCTCGGCGGCGGTCAGCTCGGCCGGCACCTGGTTGACCCCGGGCCGGTACGGGATCGGGGACGGCGCGACGACGGGCCAGTTGCCGTCCGGCAGCGGCTCGTCCATCCCCTCCCACATCAGCCGGGTCGAGCCCTTGCGGCCGGAGTGGCCGAGCTGGATCCCGATGCGGGCCTGGGACTCGGCGTGCACGAAGTCGGTGATGCGGCGCCAGCGGTCCGCGTGCTCGTCGGTCCAGAGGCCGGTGCAGCCGGGGGTGATGCGCCCGTTGGCCGACACGCACACCATCTCGGTCATGACCAGCCCGGCCCCGCCCAGCGCCTTCCCGCCCAGGTGCACCAGGTGGAAGTCGGTGGGACTGCCGTCGACCGCCTTGTACATGTCCATCGGGGACACGACGACCCGGTTGGCCAGCGTCATCCCGCGCAGCCGGTACGGCTGGAGCATCGGCGGCCGGACCTCGCCGGTGCCGTGCCCGAGCTCGGCCTGGCTGGCGGCGAACCAGCGGTCCACCTCGGCGACGAACTCGGGATCGCGCAGCCGCAGGTTGTCGTAGGTGACCCGCCGGCTGCGGGTCATCACGTTGAACGCGAACTGGACCGGGTCCTGGTCCATGTACTGGCCCAGGTTCTCGAACCACTCCAGGCTGGCCTGGGCCGCGCGCTGGGTGGACAGGACGACCGGCCGCCGTTCCTCCTCGTACGCGGACAGGGCCGAGGAGACGTCGGGGTTCTCGTGCAGGCAGGCCACCAGGGCCAGCGCGTCCTCCATCGCCAGCTTCGTGCCGGAGCCGATGGAGAAGTGCGCGGTGTGCGCGGCGTCGCCGATGAGCACCACGTTGCCGTGGCTCCAGCGCTGGTTGCGGATGGTGACGAAGTTGAGCCACTTGGAGTTGTTGAGCAGCATCTCGTGACCGTCGAGGACGTCGCCGAACAGCTCGGCGACCAGCGCCGCCGACTTGTGGTCGGACTCGCCCGGGGCGAACGGCTGCTCCGCGAACGCGTCGAACCCGGCCCGCCGCCACACGTCGTCGTTCATCTCGATGATGAACGTG
>DATINN010000800.1:0-9163 GCA_035474175.1 Mycobacteriales bacterium
CGGTAGCCGTCCTCGGCGTCCACCCGCAGGTCCTCGATCGGCTCGGCCGCCAGCTTGGCCCGCACCCGCGGCAGCGCGTCCGGGTCCAGCCCGGTGATCCCGGCCAGGTCGACCCCGTCGAGGGCGGCCAGCGCCTGCGCGCCCCAGTCCGCGGCCAGCCCGGGCGTCACCCGGTCGGCCGGCACGTAGACCGTGTGCACCGGCTGCCGCCCGCGGGGCTCGCCCGGGTAGCGCGCGGCCCGGGCCGCGTCGGACGCGGCCAGCCGCCGATCCAGATCGGCCAGGACGGATTCGGGCAGCACCCGATCATCGTCGCACTGCCCGGCTTCGCGTAGCGTGCGGCGGCGTGGCCGGGTCGCTGGAGGAGTTCAACGCGCTGCCCGCCGAGGCGGCGGAGCGGGAGCTGCTGGCCTGCAACGCGGCGCCGCGGTTCGCGCGCGAGGTCGCGGCCGCGCGGCCGTACCCGAGCGTGGCCGCCCTGGCCGACGCGGCCGGGCGGGTCGCGGCCGGCCTGGGCTGGGACGAGGTCGGCGCCGCGCTGGCCGCGCACCCCCGCATCGGGCAGCGCGCGAGCGGCAACTCGGCCGAGGCGGCCTCCTCCCGCCGGGAGCAGGCCGCGGTCGACGGCGCCGCCGAGGAGGTCAAGCAGGCCCTGGCCGACGGCAACCGCGCGTACGAGGAGCGGTTCGGGCACGTGTTCCTGATCCGGGCCGCCGGCCGCGGTCCGGCCGAGATGCTGGCCGAGCTGACCCGGCGCCGGCACAACGACGAGACCACCGAGCGGGCCGAGACGACGGCGCAACTGGCGGAGATCACCCGGCTGCGGGTGGAGAGGTTGGTGTCCGGATGAGCGTGTCCACCCACGTCCTCGACGCGACCACGGGCCGCCCGGCCGCCGGTGTCGCGGTGCGACTGTCCGACATGGAGGGTGCACCGCTGGCCAGCGGGCACACCGACGCCGACGGCCGGTGCGCCCTGGTCCCGTACGACCTGGAGGCCGGCACGTACGAGCTGACGTTCGACAGCGGCGGCTACTTCCGGGAGCGCACGTTCTTCCCGTCGGTCACGGTGGCGTTCGTCATCCGGGACGGGGGAGCGCACCACCACGTCCCGCTGCTGCTCTCGCCGTTCTCGTACACGACGTACCAGGGGAGCTAGGGAATGGGCATCGTCCTGGGACCCAACCAGTACGGCAAGGCCGAGGTGCGGGTGGTCGCCGTCGACCGCGGCAGCGCCCGGCACGCGATCACCGACCTCAACGTGACGACCGCGCTGCGCGGCGACTTCGCGGCCGCGCACCTGCAGGGCGACAACGCGCACGTGCTCACCACCGACACCCAGAAGAACACGGTCTTCGCGTTCGCCCGCGACGGCGTCGGCGAGATCGAGGACTTCGGGCTGCGGCTGGCCCGGCACCTGGCCGGGGCGTACCCGTGGATCAGCGGGGCCCGGGTCGAGATCGAGCAGTACGGCTGGGACCGGATCCCGGTCGGCGGCCGGGAGCACGACCACGCGTTCACCCGCGCCGGCGGCGAGGTCCGCACCGCGGTGGTGACCGTCCAGGACGGACAGGAGCATGTCCTCAGTGGACTGTCCGGTCTGGTCGTGCTGAAGACGACCGACTCCGCCTTCGCCGGCTTCCCCCAGGACCGGTACACGACGCTGGCCGAGACCGACGACCGGATCCTGGCCACCGCGGTCAGCGCCCGCTGGCGGCACACCGAGGAGGTCGACTGGGCCGACAGCTTCGCCGGCATCCGGGCCGACCTGCTGGAGTCGTTCGCGACCCAGCGCAGCGACGCCCTGCAGCAGACGCTCTTCCAGATGGGCGAGGCCGTCCTCAGTGGACGGCCGGAGCTGGCCGAGATCCGGCTGTCCATGCCCAACAAGCACCACTTCCTGCAGGACCTGAGCCCCTTCGGCCTGGACAACCCGAAGGTCGTCTACCACGCCGACGACCGCCCGTACGGGCTGATCCAGGGGACGGTCCAGCGCGACGACGCCCCGCCGGCCGGGCCGGCCTGGGACGGGACCCCAGCCTTCGGCTAGCCCCCGCGCCCGGGGCCACGCCTCCATCGGGCGCCCCCGCCGTGGGCCGTGGCCGCGGCGGACGGGAAGAGCCCCAGTCAGAGCCAGTGGCGGCGGCGGAACTGGACGTAGAGCCCGAGGCAGCCGACGACGATCACCGCGACGACCGCGAAGAAGCCCCAGGAGCTCTGCAGGCCGGGCATCCGGTCGAAGTTCATCCCGTACACGCCGGCGATCGCGGTCGGGACGAGGCCGATCGCGGCCCAGGCGCTGATCTTGCGGACGTCCTCGTTCTGCCGGGCGGCGGCGTCGTTCTGCCGGACCGCGACCCGGGCCAGGTCGGCCTGCAGCACGCCGGTGAGCAGGTTGTCGTGGCCGTCGATGCGGTCGCCGACGCGCAGCAGGTGGTCGTGCACGTCCCGGAAGTACTCGGCGGCGGACGGGCTCACCCCGGGCACCCGGCGCTCGGCCAGGTCCTCCACCGCCGGCGCCAGCGGCTGCACGGCGCTGCGGAACTGCAGCACCTCCCGCTTGAGCTTGTAGATCCGCTCGCTGTGGTCGCCCGGGTCGCCGCCGAAGACCTGCACCTCGATGTCGCTGACGTCGACATCGATCTCCGCCGCCACGTCCGCGTACCCGTCCACCACGATGTCGACCAACCGGTAGAGCACCGCGGCCGGACCGCCGCCGAGCAGCGTGGACTCGTGGTCCAGCTGCTGCCGAACCCGGCTGACCACGTCGTTGTCCCCGTGCCGGACCGTCACCACGAACTTCTCGCCCAGGAACACCGCGACCTCGTCGATCTCCACGATCTCGACGTGGTCGACGTAGCGGACCGGCTTGACCACGACGAACAGCACGTCGCCGTACCGCTCCAGCTTCGGGCGCTGGTGCGCCTTGACCGCGTCCTCCACCGCCAGCGCCGGCAGCTGGAACTCGGCCGCGACCGCCGCGATCTGCTCGCTGCTCGGCTCGACCAGGCCGAGCCAGACGAAGCCGTCGCCGACCGTGTCGGCCGCGTGCCGGGCGTCCGGGACGGTGAGCCGGCCGCCGCGCCGCCGGCCGCCGTCGTACACGGCGCAGTCGGCGACGGTGCCGTCCAACTCGACCGGGCCGAGGTGCTCGGGCCGGGGCGGGCCGTCGGGATCGTGGTGGCCGAGCACGTCCAGCGGCCCGTACGACTGGCGGTGGTCCGGCCCGCGTTCGAGCGCGCGCTCCAGCCAGCGCGCGGCCCTGCGACGAGGTTCGTGCACCGTGCCTCCTCAGCGCCCACTGAGGGCGTGCCGAGACCCTCCGAGGCCAGGATGGCACGCGGCCACTAGGTTTCTCGTCGTGGACGGCAGCACCGCGCAGCGCCCCCGGCGGACCTCGTCCGGTCCGGGCCGGCTGCTCGTGCTGGTGTACGGGATCTTCGCGCTGTCGGCCACGGCCCGGGCCGCGGTCCAGATCGCGACGAAGTTCTCCGACGCGCCGGTGGCCTATCTGCTGTCGGCGTTCGCGGCGGTCGTCTACCTGTGCGCGACCGTCGGGCTGGCCCGCTCCGGCCCGGGCGCCCGCCGGCTGGCCACGACCGCGGTCACGGTCGAGCTGATCGGCGTGCTCGTGGTCGGCACGATCAGCCTGGCCCAGCCGGACGACTTCCCCGACGCCACGGTCTGGTCCGGGTACGGCGAGGGCTACGGGTTCGTGCCGCTGGTCCTGCCGATCCTCGGGCTGCTCTGGCTGCGGCACACCCGGGAGCGCGCGTGATCGACGGCCTGGCCTACGTGGTGCAGGCCGTGTCGGTGCTCGTCGGCCTGGGCACGATCGGGCTCGCGCTGGCCGACCGGCGGCCGCTGACGCTCCTGGCGTACGGGCTGGTGCTGGTCGAGGTGGCCGCGCTGGTGCAGGTGGTGGTCGCGATCGTGCAGGCGGTGCGGGGGGAGCGGCCGGACGAGGTCGCGACCTTCATCGGCTACGCGCTGACCTCGCTGCTGGTGCCGCCGGTCGGCGCGCTCTGGGCCCTGTCGGACAAGTCCAAGTGGGGCACCGGCGCGGCCGGCATCGCGTCGCTGGTCCTGGCCGTCCTGACCCTGCGCATGACCCAGGTCTGGGGATAGCCGGCCCGGCGGCGGCCCCGCCGGAGCGAGCGAGGGGGAGACATGGCGACGGTGACGGTGCGGGGGCGGGCCGAGCTCGACGTGGAGCCGGACCGGGTCCGGCTGGGCTACGTGGTGCAGGCGGAGGCGGCGGCCGGGGCCGACGCGCTGACGCTGGTGGCCGAGCGGTCGGCGGCGGCGGACGAGGCGCTGGACCGGGCCGGCGACCTGCTCCTGCTGCGCCGCCCGGCCGCGGTCACGCTGACTCCGGTCTGGGCCGACAACGGGACGGTCACCGGGCAGGCGGCCCGGCGGTTCGTGCTGGTCGAGGCCCGGGCGGTCGGACCGCTGGGCGAGCTGCTGGCCGCGCTGGTGGCCGTGCCCGGCTCGACCGTGGAGAGCACCGAGTGGGTGGTCGACCCGGGTAACCCGGTGCACGCCCGGCTGCGCGCGGCCGCAGTCGCCGACGCCCGTCAGCGCGCGGCCGACTACGCGCAGGCCGCCGACCTGCGGCTCGGTGCGCTGGAGTGGATCACCGAGCCGGACGTGCGCCCGGGCGAGCCGGGTTGGGCGTCCGCGCAGGCGGTCTCGCTGGGCTTCGCGCGCAAGGACGCGGGCGGGTCGCCGGTGCTGGAGCTGCGCCCGGAACCGGTCGCGGTGAGCACCGCGGTGGACGTGCGCTGGGCGCTGCTGGGGTGACACCGGGGCGGAGTTGCCCTTTCGGACATACGTGCTTTACACACGGGTACGACCCCACTGCGAAACGCCGACGTACAGGCGTGGTTCCGCGTGGTCGTCACTGAGCGTGTTCGGCGAACGAGGAAGATGATCGCGCGCGGCGGCGGCTCGACCTTTATGGTGGACCCCGCCGGACCGCAGGGGCCGGTTCAGACCATGCAGCGGGCGCCCGACAACGAGCCTCTTCACGGGGGGTGACATGACAGCCGAAGCGCCGTCCGCGGTGCCGCAGTCCGTCGTGGACGGGAGCACCGACGGCGGGAACGCGCCGGGTGCGTTCTCCTACCTGTCCCACGGCAACGGTCACTCGAACGGGTCCACGCCGCACGGCGCCGGTCCGTCCGAGGACGCCCCCGAGCCGGACCACCCGGCCGCCGCGGACGCCGTCGAGGCCCACGTCGCCGAGCCGGACACCGACCAGCCCCCGATCGCCCCCGAGCCCCGGTCGCCCGAGGCGGACGCGGGGTCCGGGACCGATGCGGCCACCCCGGACCCGGCCACCTCCGAGGTGGACGTGGTCGACGTCCCCGAGCCCCCCGCCGAGCCCGCCGAGCCCGCCGAGCTGGTCGAGCGCGCCGAGCTGGTCGAGCACGCCGACTCGTTCGAGCGCGCCGAGTCGCTTGGGCGCGCCGAGTCGACCGGGCACGCCGACTCGATCGAGCACGACGGGTCGATGGACTACGCCGAGCCGGTCGGGTCGGACGAAGCCGCGGCTGTCGAGCCGGTCGACGGTGTCGAGCCGGTCGAGGTCGAGCCGGTCGAGGCCCAGCCGATCGAGGCCCAGCCGATCGAGGCCGAGCCGATCGAGGCCGGCGCCGTCGAGGCCGAGCCCGCCGGGGACGCAGCGCCGATCGATGGTGCAGCTCCGGACGGTGCCGCCCTGGTCGACGGTGCCGCGCCGGTCGAGGACCTCGTGTCCGACCCGGTCGACACCGACGGCCCGGTGCCGGTCGCGCAGATGTCCACCGAGGACGTCGCGGCCGAGGTCGCCGAGCAGCTCAGCCCCGTCGTCGAGGACGTCGACGCCGACCCGGCCGAGTTCGCCGCGGCCGCCGTGCTCGACGTCCTGCGCGCCGCCGGCTGGGCCGACGCGACCGAGGCGGCCGAGCTCAAGGCCGAGGCGACCCGCCTGCGGGAGCTGCTGGCCGAGGTCATCCGCGACCACCGGGCCCGGGAGGCCTCCGCCGCCGGCGGCCAGCACCAGCAGCTCTACTGGCTGGTCCCGCTGCTGCGCGCCGCCCACGGCGTCGCCTTCGGCAGCCTCGGCGCCAAGGTCGCCCTGCGCACGGCCGTGCAGGAGGTCCCGCCGGACGTGCTGGCGCTGGCCGGCCTGCGCATCGACTACGGCGTCGAGCCCGCGTACGACGACCAGTAGGACGACCAGCAGGACGACCAGCAGGTCGAGCAGTGGCTAGACGCGGTTGGCGGGCAGGTTCTGCAGGCGGACCTGCCCGCGGGCCACGATGCGCTCGTTCTCGTCCCGGATCTCGACCAGCCAGAGCTGCTGCAGCCGCCCGCGGTGGATCGGCGTGCCGGTCGCGGTGAGCCGCCCCTCCCGGACGGCGCGCAGGAAGTCGGTCTGGTTGCTGACCCCGACGACCTGACCCCGCTCGTACCAGGCCGCGGCCCCGAGGCTGGCGATCGTCTCGATCACCGAGCTGTGCACGCCCCCATGCACGATCCCGTACGGCTGGTGCATGTCGGGGCGGATCTCCCACGCCCCGACCACCCGGTCACCGGTCCACTCCTGGACCTCCAGCCCGAGCCACGACACGTACCCGCCCGGCGGGATCGACCTGGTCTCCGTCACGCGCCCACCCTAGGGGTGGGGTACGCAGACGATCAGTGCCCCCGCCGCGACGGTCGCGGTGAGCTTGCGGGCGTCGTCGCGGGCGCCGCCGTCCAGCTCGATCGGCAGCGGCTTGGCCAGCTTGACCGTGATCTTCCGGCCCCGGGTGATCCGGATGAACTGGGAGTGGTCGGACCGGCCGAAGGTCATCCGGCCCAGCGTCCGGGCCCACTGCAGCACCCCGGAGGCGGTGGTGACGCCGACCTCCAGCAGCCCGTCGGACGGGTCGGCGTCGTCGAACGCGGGCACCCCGCCGACGATCCGGCCCACGTTGCCGAGCAGCACGCAGCTGGCCGGCCCCTCGTACCAGAGCGTGCCGTCGACCTTGACCCGGGCCCGTACTACCGGGCCGCGGATGCCGGCCAGCCCGGAGCGGAAGTAGGCCAGCTTGCCCAGCCGGGCCTTCGCCCGCCGATCCGCGCCGCCGACGAGCTCGGCGTCGAACCCGGCCCCGGCCATCACCGCGAAGTGCTCTTCCACGTCACCGGCGGTGAGCAGCCCGAGGTCGAGCGTGCGCCGGTCGCCGTGCAGCGCGGTCTTGACCGCGGCCTCGAGGTTGTCCGGGATGCCGAGGTTGGAGGCGAGCAGGTTGGCGGTGCCGGCCGGCAGCAGCCCGACCGGCACGCCCGACCCGGCCAGCGCGTCGACCGAGCGCTGCACCATCCCGTCGCCGCCCCAGACCAGGACCAGGTCGGCCCCCTCCTTCAGGGCGGCCCGGGCCCGCTTCGGGGCCTTGCGCGACTTGTTCACCTCATACCAGAGCGGGTCCTCGACGCCGGCCGCGGCCAGCGTCTCCCGGAGCGCGTCCAGGCCGGCGCCGTGCAGGTACTTCTTGCGGTGTGCGAGCACTGCCACCCGATCGGTCACGTCTGACCGAATACCCAACGGCGCAGTGGATCAAGCCGGCGATGCGGGACCGACCCGAGCCGGCTCCGGCGCCTGCTCACCGAGGCCGGCCTCGGCCACCGCGTGGAGCCCTAGCCCCGCTCGTACGAGCCGGGCGTCCAGGCGCGGGTGGCGACGGAGATCGCGTTCCAGGCGTTGATCGTCACGATGAGGGCGACCAGCGCGCCGACCTCGTCCGGGGCGAAGTGCCCGGCCACGGCGGCGTAGTCGGCGTCCGGCACGTGCGTCTCGGTCAGCCGGGTGACGGACTCGGTGAAGGCGAGCGCGGCCCGCTCCCGCCCGCTGAAGTACGGCGTCTCGCGCCAGGCGGCCAGCCCGTGCAGGCGCTGCTCGCTCTCGCCGGCGGCGCGGGCGTCCTTGGTGTGCATGTCGATGCAGTACGCACAACCGTTGAGCTGGGAGGCGCGGATCCGGACGAGCTCGCGCAGCGGCGGCTCGATGCCGACCCGGTCCAGCTCCCTGGTCGCGGCGGTGTCGAGGTGGGACAGGGCGCGGGAGAAGGCGGGCACGGCCGCGTCGACGTCGAGGCGGACCGGGATCTCTGTCGTCGTTGTCATGCCTCCAGCCTGGTCCGCAGGCGGCCCGCGGGTAAGGTCCAGTTCCGTGCCGGAATTCTGGGCCACTTCCGTCGACCTGCACCTCGACCTGGCCGGCCAACGCGGCCGGGCCGGGCTGGAGCGGGCCCTGCGCGACGCGGTCCGGTCCGGCCGGCTGCGGCCCGGCACCCGGCTGCCGTCCTCCCGGGCGCTGGCCGCGGACCTGCGGGTGGCCCGCAACACCATCGCCGAGACGTACGGGCAGCTGGTCGCCGAGGGGTGGCTGGAGGCACGGCAGGGTTCCGGGACCCGGGTGGCGGCGGTGCCGGTCACCGCCCCGGCCCCGATCGCCGCCCGGCCGGCGCCGGTGCCGCGGCACAGCCTGCGGCCCGGGTCGCCGGACCTGAGCTCCTTCCCCCGCACGGCCTGGGTGGCGGCCGGCCGGCGGGCGCTGGCCCGCGCCCCGGCCGACGCGCTCGGACAGCCCGACCCGCGCGGGCGGCCGGAGCTGCGGCGGGCGCTGGCGGGCTACCTGGCCCGGGCGCGCGGTGTGCACGCCGACCCGGACCGCGTCGTCGTCTGCGCGGGGTTCGCGCACGGCCTCGGCCTGCTGTGCGACGCGCTGCGACCCGGGACGGTCGCGACCGAGGCGTACGGGCTGCCCGACACCCGGCGGCTGATCGCCGCCCACGGGCTGCGGCTCGCGACCGTGCCCGTCGACGACCGCGGCGCCCGGCTCGGGACCGACGCCCGGCTCGGGACCGACGCCGGGCTCGGGACCGGCGCCCGGCTCGGGACCGGCGCCCGGCTCGGGACCGGCGGTGGGGTCGGGACCGACGGGCGGCTCGGGACGGGCGCCCTGGTCGGGACCGACGCCCCGGTCGGGACCGGCGTCCCAGGCGGGACCGACGCCCGGGCCGGGACCGGCGCGCCGGTCGGGGCCGGCGTCGACGCGGTCGTGCTGACGCCGGCGCACCAGTTCCCGCTCGGCGGCGTGCTGGCGGCGTCCCGGCGGAGCGCGGCCGTGC
>DATINN010000801.1:0-6726 GCA_035474175.1 Mycobacteriales bacterium
GCCGCCGGCGCCGTACCTCGACGCCGCCTTCGCCGAGCTGGAGCGGGCCGAGACGATCGAGCTGCCGTAGCTCCTGGGACACTGGAGGCATGTCGGGACGGCACAGCGGACTGGCCGTCCTGGTGGCGGTGGTGTGGGGCATCAACTTCGTCGTCATCGACGAGGGCCTGGCCGGGATGCCGCCGCTGCTGCTGGTGTCGCTGCGCTTCCTGCTCGTCGCGCTGCCGCTGGTCTTCATCGTGCCGCGGCCGAAGACGGACTGGCGCAACGTGGTCGCGGTCGGCTCGTTCATGAGCCTGTTCCAGTTCGCCCTGCTGTACCTGGGCCTGCACCTGGGCATGCCGGCCGGGCTGGCCTCGCTGGTGCTGCAGGCGCAGGTGATCTTCACGATCGGGCTGGCCGCGGTGGTGCTGGGCGAGCGGGCGACCCGGCGGCAGGTGCTGGGCGCCACCGTGGGCATGATCGGGCTGGCCGTGGTCGCGGTCGGGCGCAGCACCGGGGCGCCGGTGCTGCCGGTGCTGGTCACGATCGCGGCCGCGCTGTCCTGGGCCATCGGCAACGTGCTGAGCCGCCGGGCCCGGGTGGCGTCCGGGCTGTCGCTCGTGGTCTGGTCGGCGCTGGTCGTGCCGGTGCCCGCGTTCGGGCTGGCGTTGCTGCTGGACGGTCCCGGCCCGGTCGGGCACGCGCTGACCCACCTCACCGGCGCGGCGATCTTCGCGACGTTCTACACCGCGTTCGGCGCCTCGCTGCTGGGCTACGCGATCTGGAACAGCCTGCTGGCGCGCTACCCGGCCGGCGCGGTCGTGCCGTACATCCTGCTGGTGCCGGTGGTCGGCATCGCCGCCTCCTGGATCGTGCAGGGCGAGGCCCCGGACGCGGTCGAGATCGTCGGCGGCCTGGTCATGCTGGTCGGCGTCGGCGCCGCGGTCCTGCGCGGGCGGCGGCCGGTCGACCAGCTGGCCGTGAGCAGATGACGGTTGCCCCGGCGGCGCGGCTCAGCCGGTGGGGCGCAGGCGCAGGAAGTTGGTGGCCCGGAAGGTGATCGGCCGGCCCCCGTCCTGGTTGACCAGCTCGGCCCCGGTGATCACGACGCCCCGGTCGGGCCGGGACCGCGACACCCGTGCCTCCAGGATCGTGGCCCGCAGCGACAGCGTGTCGCCGGGTCGCAGCGGCACCTGCCAGCGCAGCTCGTCCAGCCCGGGCGAGGCCAGGCTGGCGACCCGGGACAGGTAGTGGTCGGCGATCAGCCGCATGGCCAGGCTGCCGGAGTGCCACCCGCTGCCGATGATCCCGCCGAACGGCCCGCTCGCCGCGTACGCCCGGTCGACGTGGATGGGCTGCGGGTCGAACCGGGTCGCGAACTCCAGGATCTCCGCCTCGGTCACCGGCACGTGGCCGTACTCGTAGACCGCGCCGGGCCGGTAGTCCTCGAACCACCGGTCCTCCGGCGGGGCGGCGAAGTCGGTCTCGCTGAGGACCCGCGTCGGCATGGCCGGATGATCGCACGCCCCGGATCGGCGAGAATCGGGGCATGAACACGGTGCGACTCGTCGGCGGCCCGACCACGCTGATCGAGATCGGCGGCCTGCGGCTGCTGACCGACCCGACCTTCGACCCGCCGGGTCCGTACCCGATCGGCGGCCGGACGCTGGAGAAGACGCGGGGCCCGGCCGTGCCCGCGGCCGAGATCGGCGCGGTGGACGCCGTGCTGCTCTCCCACGACCAGCACCCGGACAACCTCGACGCGGCCGGCCGGGAGTTCCTGGCCGCGGCGCCGGTCGTGCTGACCACGGCGGCCGCGGCCGAGCGGCTCGGCGGGACCGCGCGGGAGCTGCCGAGCTGGCGGCACCACACCCTGACCCGTCCCGGCGGCGGCGAGCTGCGGGTGACCGGCGTGCCGGCCCAGCACGGCCCCGACGGCACCACCGACCTGACCGGCCCGGTGACCGGCTTCGTGCTGACCGGCGACGGCCTGCCCACCGTGTACGTCAGCGGCGACAACGCGTCGCTGCCGATCGTGCAGTCGGTCGTGGACCACTTGGGGCCGATCGACGTGGCCGTGCTGTTCGCGGGCGGGGCGCGGACGCCGCTGCTCGACGCGTACCTGACGCTGACCAACGAGCTGGCCGCCCGCGCGGCCGCGATCCTCCGCCCGGCCCGCGTCGTGCCGGCCCACACCGAGGGCTGGGGTCACTTCAGCGCGGACCGCACCGGCCTGCCCGCCGCCTTCGCCCGGCACGGCACCACCGACCAGCTGGTCCTGCTGGAGCCGGGCGGGAGCACCGCGTTCTAGGCCGGCTCCCAGCCCGGGTGGCGCAGGACGAAGCCGAGCCGGTCGCGCCAGCGCCGCGCGGAGCGCACGTCCCGGGCGATCGCCGAGAACTCCCCGAACGCCACCAGCACCGGGTTGTACGTGCCGATGTTCTTGGTCAGCCCGTACACGACCCGCTCGCCCTCGGGCTGGAAGCTGGCGAACAGCCGGTCCCAGACGATGAGGATCCCGCCGTAGTTGCGGTCCAGGTAGCCGGCGTTGGACGCGTGGTGCACCCGGTGGTGCGACGGGGTGTTGAGGACCCACTCGGCCGGCCGCCACAGCCGGTCCACCCGCTCGGTGTGCAGGAAGAACTGGTAGAGCAGGCTGATCGACTGCTGCAACAGGATCGCCCACGGCGGGAAGCCGACCAGGGCCAGCGGCAGCCAGAACGGCAGCGAGGTCATCGGCGTCCAGCTCTGCCGCAGCGCCGTGGACAGGTTGTAGAACTGGCTGGAGTGGTGCGGCACGTGGCTGGCCCACAGCACCCGCACCTCGTGGTGCAGCCGGTGGAACCAGTAGTAGGCCAGGTCGTCTGCGAACAGCAGCAGCGCCCAGGCCCACCACGTGTCCATCGGCAGCCGCCAGGGCGAGAGCTCGTACAGCCCGGCGTAGACGACGACCAGCACCAGCTTCCACGGCGCCCCGACGACCAGGCTGCCGATGCCCATGCTCAGGCTGGTCGCGGTGTCGCGGACCTCGTAGCCGCGCTCGGAGTCGTCGGGCAGGAACCGGTACGACACTGCCTCCAGGATCAGCATGCCGAGGAAGACCGGGATCGCGTAGACGATCGCACCGACCATGTCAGGACCTCCCGTCCATCGCGGTGACACTGCGGCCGAGCAGGGCGCCGGCCAGGTCGTACGCCCCCGTCGCGTCGCCGCTCTCGACCAGCCGGGCCAGCCGCAGGTGCCCGGGCACGTCGAGGAGCTCGGCCGTGCGCTGCTCCGGCGGCACCGGGGCGATCGCCAGCGCGTGGGCGACCAGGCTGTTGAAGGAGAGCAGGTAGGCCACGTTGTGGGAGCCGAGCACGATCGCCCGCCACAGCTCGACGTTCGCGGCGGCCAGGGCGTCGAGGTCGGCGCCGACGCGGGCGTAGTCCTCGCCCAGCGCCCGGACGGTGGCCAGGTCGGCCGGGGTGCCGCGGTGCGCGCACAGCCGGGCCGCGTCGCTGCCGATCACCGCGCGCATCTCCAGCATGTCGCGGGTCAGCGTGGCCACCGCGAGCCGGTCGGCCGACCCGGCCAGCTGGGCCGCGATGTCGAGGCCGGCCGTGCGGCGCCAGTCCTCGACCCGGGTGTTGCCGCCCTGGCTGACCCGCACCAGCCGGACCTGGGCCAGCCGGCCGACGGCCTCCCGCACGGCCTGCCGGTTGACCCCGAACCGCGCGGCCAGCTCGCGCTCGGCCGGCAGCGGGTCACCCGGCTCGTGCACCCCGGACAGGATCGCGTCCCGCAGCGAGGCGAAGACCTGGGCCGCGACCGACTCCCGCCGCACCGGCTCGTACGTCACCCCGGCACTGTCGCGGATCTGCCCTCGACTGGTCAAGTGGTCAGACCACTTCATCGGGGTGCAATCGGCATCGGGTCCAGCCGGCGGACGGTTCTCAGCCGGCTCGGCGGGTGGACAGCTCTCAGCGGGTCCAGCCGGCGGACGGCGTGGTCGGGCGGGCGTCGGCCGGCGGCGGCTCGACCGGGCGCCCCTCGTACTGGGTGGACAGGACGACGTGCGAGTTCATCTCGCCGTGCTTGCCGACGCGCTCCAGCAGCCCTTCCAGGTGCGCCATGGAGGCGACCCGGACCTTCAGCATCGTGCAGAAGTTGCCGCTGAGCTTGTGCACCTCGACCACCTCGGGATAGTCCTCGGCGGTGCTGGTCCGCAGCAGGCAGCTGCCGAGCGAGCAGCGCAGCTGCACGAACGCGGTGAGCGGCAGCCCGGCCCGGGCCGGGTCGACCCGGGCCTCGTAGCCGGCGATCACCCCGGCCTCCTCCAGCCGCCGCACGCGCTCGGCGACCGCCGGGGAGGACAGGCTGACCCGGCGCCCGAGCTGGTTGTAGGACAGCCGCCCGTCCCGCTGCAGCTCGGCCAGGATCCGCCAGTCGGTCGAATCGAGCGGCCTGTCCACCCGTAAAGCATGGCACCGGAATCACCTTGCGAACAGCAGGCCGACGGGCCGAGATGGACCGCGTCGGCCGTTCAGATCGGCGCTCCGTCTTTCTAGCGTCTACGGCATGTCGACCTTCGCCCCGGCACCCGCCCGACCGACCGGTCGGCCGCCGACCGCCCGGCCCATGGCGGCCCTCGTCGCCGCCGCCGCCCTGATGAACGCGGCCATGGCCGTGGCCGGCGGGGTCGGCACCATCGTCGCCGCCGACCGGCTCGGCCTGGCCTGGGGAGGTGTCGCGGCCACCGCCGGCATCCTCGGCACCGGCGCCGGCGCGCTGGGGGTGACCCGGCTGACCGTCCGGCAGGGCCGCGGGCGGGCGCTGGCCGTGGGCTACCTCGTCGCCGCGGTCGGTGCGGTGGTCGCCGTCGGCGGCGCGGCCACCGACGACGTGGCCGCGCTGCTGATCGGGATGCTGCTGCTCGGGGCGGGCAACGCCGCCGCCCAGCTGTCCCGGTACGCCGCCGCCGAGCTGCACCCCGAGGACCGGCGCGGGCGCGCGATCGGTGCCGTGGTCTGGGCCGCCGCGCTCGGCGCCGTCGGCGGCCCGCTGCTGCTCGGTCCGGCCGGCGGGCTGGCCCAGCGGTCCGGCTGGACCCCCGCCACCGGGCCGTTCCTGCTGGTGGTCCTCGTGACCGCGGGGACGGTGGCGGTCTCGCGCTGGCTGCCGGCCGGCTCGACGGCGGCCATCCCGTCGCCGGCGCCGCTGCGCAGCCTGCTGCGTACGCGCTCCGTGCGGTCCGGTCTCGCCGTCCTGGCCACGGCCCAGGTGATCATGGTCGCGGTGATGACGGCGGCGCCGGTCGAGATGCACCGGCACGGCCACGGCCTGGGCGCGGTCGGCGCGGTGCTCTCCGCCCACACGCTCGGGATGTTCGCGCTGTCCCCGCTGACCGGGCGGCTGGTGGACCGCCTCGGGGCCCGGCCGGTGCTCACCGCCGGCCTGGCCGCGCTCGCGGTCGCGACGGGCGCCGTGGCGGCCGGACCGTCCGACACCGCGTTCCGGGCCGCAGGCCTGTTCCTGCTCGGCTACGGCTGGAACCTCTGCTTCGTCGGCGGCAGCACCGAGCTGACGGCGACCGTGCCGGCGGCGGACCGGGCCCGGGTCGAGGGCGCCGCGGACGCCGCGATCTGGGCCCTGGCCGCGGTGGCCGGGGTGTCCTCGACCGTCGTGCTGGCGCTCGGCGGGTACGGCGCGCTCACCGCCGGCGCCGGCCTGCTCGTGCTCGCGCCCGCGGCCGTGCTGCTCTGGCCCGCTCGTCGTCCGGGTCGAGGCTCGCCCTGACGCACCCGACGACCCGGTCTCCGTGCACCGCCGGCGGTGCGGATCAGAGGATGGGCGGGACGATCGCCTCGATCAGGTGCGGGCCCGGTTCGGCGTAGGCGGCGTCGAGCTGGTCCACCAGTTCCCCGGCCGTGGTGGCCCGGCTCGCGCTGACGCCGAACCCGGTGGCGAGGTGCACGAAGTCGGGCGTGGGATCGGACAGGTCGAGCATGCGGGCCGAGGCCGCGCCCGGGGTGTCGCCCGCGCCGGTGCGGGCCAGCTCCATCCGCAGGATGGCGTACGCGGAGTTGTTGAGCAGGACCGTGGTGACGTTCGACCGCTCCCGGGCCTGGGTCCACAGCGACTGGATCGTGTAGAGCGCGCTGCCGTCGGCCTCGAGGTTGAGGACGGGGCGGTCCGGGGCGGCGATGGCCGCGCCGGTCGCGACCGGCATCCCCTGGCCGATGGCGCCGCCGGTCAGGGTGAGCAGGGTGTGCCGGGCGGCGCGGGCGAGCGCGGTGGGCAGGCCCAGCCCGGAGGTGTTGGCCTCGTCGACGACGATCGCGCCCGCGGGCAGCGTGCTCGCGATCGCGGCGGGCAGGTTGGCCAGGCTCAGCGGACCGGGCTCAGGGGCCGGCGGCCCGTACGCCGCGAGCTCGGGCGCGGTGTCCCGCGCCACCCGGTCGGCCAGCGCGACCAGCGCGGCCTCGACGTCCTGGCCGGCCTCGGCCAGGAGCACGACCTCGCACCCGTCCGGGACGAGGTCGCTGCCGCGGCCGGGGTAGGCGAAGAACGACACCGGCGCGGCGGCGCCGGCCAGGATCAGGGTGCGGACCCCGCCCAGCTGCTGCTCGGCCTGCTCGGCCAGGTAGGCCAGCCGGTCCACGCCGGGCACCCCGGCGCCACGTTCCAGCCGCGCCGGGAACGTCTCGGCCAGCAGCCGCGCGCCGGTCGCGACGCTGATCCGGCTGGCTGCCCGCAGGCCGC
>DATINN010000802.1:0-2564 GCA_035474175.1 Mycobacteriales bacterium
CCTGCCGGCGGCGCGGTCTCCGGGCGGCTGCGCGGCGGCGCGCCCGGTGGGCCGCCGCGCGGCGGTGCCAGCCGGGGGGTCAGGCATCCTCGTGCCAGCGGAGATCGGCGACGACCGCGCGGTGGTCGGAGGGGAAGACGCCGCCGACCGGGTCTCCGGCGATCCGTACGCCGTCCACGACCACGTGCTGGTCCTCCCGGCCGGAGCGGAAGAACACGTGGTCGATGCGCTGGTCGACCAGCTCGGGCCCGGCCCCGAGCGGCGCGGACGGATGACTCGATGGGAGCGTGACGGCGTCGGCCGCGCCGCCGCCCGCGATCCAGGCGTCGGTCAGCATGTCGCCGAGCGGGCGCAGCGTCGGCGAACCGGCGGCGGCGTTGAGGTCGCCCATGAGCAGGACCGGGCACGGGCCGTCGAAGCCGGGGTCGGTGGCGAGGTCGGCGACGAACCGGCCCTGCGCCATCCGGTCGTCGGTGAAGGCGGTCGCGTGCTCCAGGCAGGTGGCGACGATCGGCAGCGGCCCGGCCGGATGGTCGACCCGCACAGCCAGCGCGACCGGGTCCCAGTCCCGGTGCCGGGCCGGCAGCACCAGCGTCCGGACGTCGAGGACCGGCCAGCGGCTCAGCACGGCGATGCCGAGCCCGACGCCGTCGTGGTCGGGGTCGCCGTCGCCGGCCGGCGCGCGCGGGTACGACGGGCCGGCGGCGACGGCGTGCAGACCGAGGGCGGCGGCGAGCTCGTCGGCCTGGCTCCCGTCCGGGGTCATCCAGACCTCCTGCAGCGCCACGATGTCGGGATCGACCCGGGCCAGGGTCGTGCGGATGCCGGGCTGCCGGTCGCGCCAGCGCGGCCCGAACCGCCACCAGAGGTTCCAGGTCAGCACGCGCGCTCCGGGCTCGGTCATCGCTTCCCCTAACGAGACGGAAGTTGCGTTAAGGGTTATCGTACAAGGCATGCGTGAGCTCAGCGTGCTGACGTTCAACCTGCTCTCGCCCGAGCACGCCGGCTGGGATCGGCGGCGGGCGGTGATCCGGGACGGCCTGCGGGAGCTGCGGCCGGACGTGGTCGCGCTGCAGGAGTTCGTGGCCGCGGACGCGGGCCGGCTGCTCGGCGACGGGGACGGCGACGGGGACGGGGACGGGGACGGGGACGGGGAAGGCGACAGGCACGCCGGCGGGTACGAGCTGGTGCCGCACGGTGCGACCTCGGCCGACGGCGTCGGCGCGGTGCTGGCCAGCCGGCACCCGGTCGTCGCCGTGCGGGAGGTCGACCTGCACGTGACCGGGCGGGTCACGCTGCCCTGGGCCGCCGCCGTGCTGGTCGAGATCGAGCTGCCCGCACCGTTCGGCCGCACCCTGGTCGTGCACCACAAGCCCACGTACGAGCTGGGCTACGGGCGGGAGCGGGAGTTGCAGGCCGTCGCCACCGCCCGCGCCGTGGAGGAGCAGGTCGCGGGCCGGGAGCTGCACGTCATCCTGCTCGGCGACTTCGACGACACCCCGGACTCGGCCGGCCTGCGGTTCTGGACCGGCCGGCAGTCCCTCGACGGGATGAGCGTCGCGTACCGGGACGCGTGGGAGTCGCAGCACCCGGCCGACCCGGGCCACACGTTCACCCCGGACGATCCGCTGACCAGGGCGGGGGAGATGTCGCTGGAGCTGGGCCGGCGCATCGACTACGTGCTGGTCCGCAGCGGGATCCACGGGCCGAGCCTGGAGGTCACCGACTGCCGGCGCGTGTTCGACCGGCCGGTCGACGGGGTGTGGGCCAGCGACCACTTCGGCGTGCTGGCGCGGTTGGCGGTCCCGGCGCACCCACCGGGCGCCTGGCAGTTCTAGGAGCCGGGCCGCTCGGTGCCGGCGGGCACCTCGAGGATGATCTCCAGCCCGTCGTCCTCGTCCCACTGGGAGCCGACCTCGGTGAAGCCGTAGCCCGCGACCAGGGACCGCGACGCGTGGTTGTCCGGGCCGATGGTCGCCCGGACGACCCGGACGTCCGGATGGGCGCGCGCGACGGCGAGCAGGATCTCGACCGACTGCCGCGCGTAACCGCGGCGCCGGTGCTCCGGGTCGATCCGGTAGCCGATCTCGACCATGCCGGCCCCGTCCGGCGGCCCGTGGAAACCGGCGAGCCCGACGGGGGCGGCGTGGCCGGGTACGACGACGAAGCGCGTCACCCAGGGCCCGTCGCCCGGGGAGCCGGCGAGCTGCCGGCTCCGCATCCGCCAGAGGCCCGCACACTCGGCACCCAGCAGGTACGGCGTGAGGGGACGGCGGGAGGCGCCCCGGGCCAGCGCGTGCACGTCGGCCGCGGCGATCATGACCAGGCGAAGGTCCGACCGCCCGGGATCCGGGTGCCGCCACGGCTCGCTGGTCACGCTCACCGGCCCACTCTCCCAAGCCGTGCCAGGGCGGTGCCGGCCCGACCTCGGCTCCGGCCGGGCCGCCGGCTGAGCGCCGGCCCGCCCGAACTCGGCGCGGCCCGGAACGCGGCCGGGACGTACCGGAGGCGGCGCGGCGGTGCCAGGTCGGGGAGTCTCGGGGGAACCGCACCGAGTGGCTCAG
>DATINN010000803.1:0-13520 GCA_035474175.1 Mycobacteriales bacterium
CTCAACCGGCCGGTCCTGCTGCCGCTGCTGGAGAAGCTGCTGCGCCGCTGAGGCTCAGAGCGAGTGGCCGTGCCGGCTGCTGCGCAGCGCCAGCACGATCGCGGCCAGTCCGAACAGGACGGACACCGCCAGCGCCAGCCCGTACGCGTGGCCGAAGTCGGCGGCCCGGTCCGGCCCCGGCGACCGGGACGCGGCGTAGAAGACCGCGCTGATCACCGCGGCCCCGATCGCGTTGCCGATCCGCTGCGAGGTCTGCAGCGTGCCGCCCGCGACCGATCCACTTCGGACGTCCACATCGGCCAGTGCCAGCGCCTGGTTGGGCGTGATGACCGAGCCGCCGCCCAGCCCGGCGACCAGCAGCGGGGCGGCCAGCAGCAGCGCCACCCCGGTCGGCCAGACCCGGCCCGCGGCCAGCGCCCCGGTCAGCCCGGCCGCGCCGACCCCGGTGGTGAACAGCACCAGCCCGGCCACCAGCACCCGCGCCCCCAGCCGGGGCAGCAGGCGCCCGGCCAGCGGGGCCGCGATCGTGACCCCGACCGCGTACGTCGAGGCGGCCAGGCCCGACTCCAGCGGCGAGAACCCCAGCCCCGACTGCAGGAACAGCGCCAGCACCAGCGGCGTCCCGGTGTACGCGCAGAAGAACAGGACCGCCAGCCCGATCCCGTCCCGGTAGGAGGAGATCCGGAACAGGGACAGGTCCATGAGCGGGTGCCCGCGGCGCCGGCCCGGCCCGCGCTCCCAGCGGTAGAAGGCGAGGAACAGCGCGGCCGAGGGCACCAGCAGCAGCGCCAGCCGGGGGTCGTGGCTGGCGTCGAACTGCACCGCCGGCAGCAGCAGCGCGAACACGGCCGCGGTCAGCAGCGCCGCCCCGGGCAGGTCCAGCGGCCGGGCCGGTCCGGCCCGCGGCGCCCGGCCGGGCAGCCAGGCCCGGCACAGCAGGAAGGCCACGATCCCGACCGGCACGTTGAGCAGGAAGCACAGCCGCCAGCCCCAGCGGTCGCCGCCGAGGGCGAGGATCACGCCGCCGAACACCGGCCCGGTCGCGGTCGCGATCCCGACCGCGGTGCCGATCACGCCGAAGGCCCGGCCCCGCTCCCAGCGCGGGAACAGCTGCTGCACCAGCCCCGACACCTGCGGGTTGAGCAGCCCGCCGGCCAGGCCCTGCAGCACCCGGCCGGCGACCAGCACGCTCGGGTTCGGCGCCAGCCCGACCGCGGCGCTGAACACGACGAAGGCGGCGATGCCGATCAGCAGCATCAGCCGCCGGCCGCGGTCGTCGCCGAGCCGGCCGCCGATGATCGGCACCATCCCGAAGGCCAGCGCGTACCCGGAGACGACCCACTGCAGCTGGGCCGGCCCGGCCCCGGTGTCCTTGCCGATCGACACCAGCGCGACGTTGACGATGCTGACGTCCAGCAGCGTGAGGTAGAGCGCGCAGACGCAGACGCCCAGGGCTCGCCACCGCCGCGGGTCGAGCTCGTCGGAGTCCGACCCGCCGTCATCCACGACGGCGCACGCTACCCCCGGCCCGTACGGTGGACCGGTGACCGACCCCCGCAGCATGCTGGACGTCGCCGTGGCCGAGGCCCGGGCCGGGCTGGCCGAGGGCGGCATTCCCATCGGCGCCGCCCTGTTCGGAGTGGACGGTGCGCTGCTCGGGCGCGGTCACAATCGCCGGGTGCAGGACGACGACCCCTCCGTGCACGGCGAGACGGCCGCCTTCCGGGCCGCCGGCCGGCAGCCGACGTACCGGGGGACGACGATGGTGACGACGTTGTCGCCGTGCTGGTATTGCAGCGGTCTGATCCGTCAGTTCGGCATCTCCCGGCTCGTGGTCGGGGAGAGCCGCACCTTTCCCGGCCAGCACGAGTGGCTGGCCGCGGCCGGGGTTGACGTCACCGTCCTCGACGACCCGGAGTGCGTCCGGATGATGACCGATTTCATCGCCGCCCGGCCCGACCTCTGGCACGAGGACATCGGCGTCTCCTAGCCCGCCCGCAGCAGCTCCGCCGCGGCCACCATGGCTAGCATCTTGCCGTCGGCCGACTCCCGCGGCAGGTATTTCATGCCGCAGTCGGGCGCGAGCACGATGTTTTCCGCGTCCACGTACGGCAGGGCCCGGCGGACCCGCTCGGCCACCGTCTCGGCCGTCTCCACCGCCGGGTCGGACAGGTCGATCACGCCCAGGATGATCGTCTTGCCGGCCAGGTGGGTGAGCACGGACGTGTCCAGGTTGGACTGGGCCGTCTCGATGGAGATCATGTCGGCCGGGCAGTCGGCCAGCTCGGGCAGGAACGAGTAGCCCGAGGGGCGCTCGTGGATGATCGCCGCGTAGCCGAAGCAGATGTGCACGGCGGTGCTGCCGCGCACCCCGTCCAGGGCCCGGTTCAGCGCCTCCAGCCCGAACTCGCGGGCCTTCTCCGGGCGGGCCTGCATGTAGGGCTCGTCCAGCTGGACGATGTCGGCCCCGGCCGCGAAGAGGTCCTTGACCTCCTGGTTGACCGCCTCGGCGTAGGCCAGCGCGACCGAGCGCGGGTCGCCGTAGTGGTCGTCCTGGGCCTGCTGGGACATCGTGAACGGCCCGGGCACGGTGACCTTGACCGCCCGGTCGGTGTGCGCCCGCAGGAACTCCAGGTCCGGCCGCTGGATCGGGGCCGGCCGGACGATGTCGCCGACCACCCGCGGCACCGGGTTGGGGTGACCGCTGCGGTCCAGCGCCTCGCCCGGGTTGTCGATGTCCACACCGGACAGTGCGGTGGCGAAGTGGTTGGAGTAGCTCTCCCGGCGGATCTCGCCGTCGGTGACGACGTCCAGCCCGGCCTCCTCCTGGGCCCGGATCGCGAGCCGGGTGGCGTCGTCCTGGGCCTGGGCCAGGAACTCCGGCGCCGGCCGCCACAGCTCCTTGGCCCGCACCCGCGGCGGGAACCGGCCGGCCAGCTTGGCCCGGTCGATCAGCCATTCCGGCTGCGGGTAGCTGCCGACCAGCGAGGTGGGGAACAGGGTCACGGGACAACCACCAATCTGCCGTCCGGCGTCGCGCCGGCCCGGCTCCACGCGTCGGCGACGTGGTCGAGGCCGACGGTCTCGTACGTGACGGTGCACCGGTGCCCGAGCACGGCACCGAGCGCCTCGGCCTTCTGCGCGGCCGTCAGCGCGTTGTTCGTGTAGCCCAGGATGCTGTGCGAGCCGCTGCGCAGGGCGGCGCTGGAGAACGTGGCCGTCGGCCCGCCGCTCGCGCCCAGGTGCACGAAGCGGCCGTGCTCGGCCAGCGCCAGCAGGGCCGCGGTGGCGGCCTCGCCGCCGACCGGGTCGATGACCACGTCGACCGGACCGCCCGCGGCCTCCCGGATCCGGTCGGTCAGACCGTCCACATCGGACAGGTCCACCACCCCGGTGGCGCCGCGGGAGCGGGCCAGCTCGCGCTGGGTCATCCGGCGGCTGCCGGCGACCACGGCGCCCGCGCCCAGCGCCACCGCGGCCTGCACGGCGACCTGGCCGACGGCGCCGCCGGCGCCGAGCACCAGCACCCGCTCGCCCGGGCGGACCCGGGCCCGCCAGGTCAGGCTCATCCAGGCCGCGACCGCGGACAGCCCGAGCGCGGCGACCAGCTCGTCGGGGACGTCGTCGGCCAGCGGCACGACCTCGCCGGAGACGGCCAGCTCGGCCAGGCTGCCGTCGCCGGGCTTCATCCCGGCGCTGGTGGAGAAGAACACCCGCTCGCCGCCGGCCAGCGTGCCGACGCCCTGGACGCCCGGCACGTACGGCAGCGGCGGAGCGCCGAAGTAGGACGTGCCGGTCGCGCACAGCAGGTCCAGCGGCACGATCGGGGCGGCGGTGACCCGGACCAGCTGCTGGCCCGGGCCGGGGACCGGGTCCGGCCGCTCGGCCGGCTCCGGCGGCGCGCCGTACGCGCCGAGGACGGCGGCTCTCACGTGGCGATGTCCGTGTAGGGCAGGGAGAAGTGGGCCAGCCGCTGCGCGTACTCGAGCTGGAAGCCCAGCGGCTGCTCGTGGTCGCGCTCGAACATCGCGATGAACAGGGTCAGCGTGAGGAACGGGTGCGCGCCCATCTCGAACAGCGCCGGGTAGTCGTGTGTGGACAGTGCCGCGCGCTCGGCGTCGGTGAAGCGCTGGAACGTGCTGGCCTCGACCACGGCGCAGTTGAGCAGGTGGTTGGCCCGCTCGGCCTCCCACCAGGCGACGGTGCCCGGACCGTCCTCCCGGTACCGCTCGACCAGGTCGGCGTCCCGGTCCACCGTGTACAGGAACTTGTTCACCAGATACTTGCTCATCGCCCACTCCGCTCGCGCTGCGAGCCCTCGCGCTCGCTCATTCCGGCGCTCCGTTCGGGTACCAGGTGAAGTACGCCTCCATGGTGTGGAAGAGGTCGTACGTGTCGACGTAGTCGGCCTTCGCGTTCTCGCCCGCGACCCCCATCATGAGCATGAAGTCCATGAAGCCGTGGGTGGCGTTGCCGGGCGCGTGCAGGCTGTCCAGCGTCACCGCGGACACGCAGCCGTCCAGGTCGCCGTTCGCGATCCACTCGACCGCGCGGGCGTCGAACTCCGGGTCGGGCCCGTGCGGCCCGAACTGGCGCGGCCCGCCCAGCTCCAGCGACAGGTGCCCGGTGCCGATGATGGCGACCTTCTTCTCGCTCGGCCAGGCCTCCACCATGTCCCGGATCGCCTTGCCCAGCTGGACGAACCGCTTCGGCTGCGGCAGCGGCGGCGCGAAGATGTTGGTATAGATCGGGACGATCGGGAGGTCGTTCTGCGGTCTAAGAGTGAGAATCGGGCAGGTGACGCTGTGGTCGATCCGCAGCTCGTTGGAGAACGCGAGGTCGAACCCGGCGTCGAGGCCGGTGCGCAGCAGGTGCCCGGACAGCTCCTTGTCCCCGGCCAGGTGCATCCGGGGCAGGCCGAACTCGCGCTCCTCGTTGTACCAGTTGGCGTCGTACTCCTCGGCGTGGCCGACCAGGAACTGCGGCATGTTGTCCAGCCAGAACTGGTGGAAGTGGTCGGAGCCGACCATGACCAGCACGTCCGGCGCCGCCTTGGTCAGCGTCTCCCGGAACGCCTCGACCTTGCGCACCCACTCGGCCGCGAACGGCGGCGCCTCTTCGGGCGGCGCGGTGCTGGCCTTGTAGTAGAAGGGATGGTGGGTCGACGCGATCACCGCCGTGATCTCAGCCATCGGACTCTCCCTCGGTCACGGGCACCTCGACCGCGTTCCGGTCGATCTCCAGATACATGTCCATCGCCAGCGGCCGGCGCCGCTCCTCCGCGAGCTGGCCGAGCAAGCCGGCCGCCCGGGCCAGCAGCGCGACCCCGCGCAGCAGCTCGACCGGCAGGTCGAGGTCGGCCAGCGCGGCCCCGCAGACCCCGGCCCCGTTCAGCGGCAGGGTCCGGCCCAGCACCTGCGGGTGCACCCGGCCGATCGCCTCGTAGAGTCGCAGGTGCGGGCCGCGCAGGCCCTCCTCCTCGGCGATGGCGAGCAGCCGCGGCGTCCGCGGGTCCTGCACCTTGTGCACCGGGTGCCCCAGGCCCGGGACGAAGCGCTTGGTCGCGCGCGCCTCCTCGACCAGCGGCAGCGCCAGCGCGTCCCAGCCCGCATCATCAGTGGGGAGCGGACCGTCCACTGAGGACAGTGCTCGGTGCAGGTAGACGCCGGTGTCCTCGGTGACGCCGAGGAAGCGGGAGCCGCCGCCGAGCAGCCCGGCCGCCAGCGCGCCCTGCAGCGAGTCGGGCGCGGACAGGTAGGTCACCCGGGCCGCGATCGCGGTCGGGGTGAAGCCGTGGTCGGCCAGCGCGACCAGCACCGACTCGAACACCC
This sequence comes from Mycobacteriales bacterium, assembly GCA_035474175.1. Classification (GTDB taxonomy): domain Bacteria; phylum Actinomycetota; class Actinomycetes; order Mycobacteriales; family CADCTP01; genus CADCTP01. Next base: position 5,832 of record DATINN010000803.1, read on the forward strand.
GGCTCTCGCCCGGGGTCGGCCGCCGGGCCGCGAGCAGCCAGAACGCCAGCTCGCCGAACCCGACCTTCCCCATCAGGTCGTCGGCCAGGTCGTGTCCGAGCAGCCGGATGTGGTCGGCGTCGGAGGTCCCCAGCGAGGACGGGAATTTCACGCCTTCTCCTTCAGCCAGGCCCGGATCTCGTCGCCGTGCTCGTCCAGCCCCGGCGGCGGCAGCCGGTAGGCGGCCGGCGTGTCGGAGAAGGTGATCGGGTTGCGGATGGACGGCACCCCGCCGATCTCCACCACCGGCTCCAGCCCCAGCTCGGTCGCGAACTCGACGCCCTGGTTGACCGTGTTGATCGGGCCGCACGGGACGCCGGCCGCGATGATGTCGCGGAACCACTCGTCCTTGGTCCGGGTCTTCAGCTTCTCCACCAGCAGCGGGCGCAGCTCGTCCCGGTTGGCGGTGCGGTCCTTGTTGAGCACGAACCGCGGGTCGTCGGCCAGCTCCGGCAGCCCCAGCACCTCGACCAGCTTGCGGAACTGGCGGTCGTTGCCGGCGGTGATGATCAGCTCGCCGTCGGCCGTCGGCATCAGGTCGTACGGGAAGAGGCTGGGGTGGGCGTTGCCCATCCGGGTCGGCGTGACCCCGGCCGAGACGACCGAGCCGGAGTGGTTGACCAGGCCGGACAGCGCCGAGGACAGCAGGTTGACCTCGACGTGCTGGCCCCGGCCGGTGGCCTGGCGCGCGTGCAGCGCGGCCAGCACGCCGATCGTCGCGTGCAGCCCGGACATCACGTCGAAGACGGAGATGCCGGCCCGGTAGGGCGGGCCGTCGGCCGCCCCGGTCAGGCTCATCAGCCCGGCGATCGCCTGCACGATCAGGTCGTAGCCGGGCAGGGCGGCGCCGCCGCCGGTGCCGAAGCCGGTGATCGAGGCGTAGATCACGCCGGGGTTGGCGGCGGCGACCGCGTCGTAGTCCAGCCCGAAGCGGGCCAGCCCGCCGACCCGGAAGTTCTCGATCACGATGTCGGCCCGGGCCGCCAGCTCCTTGGCCAGGACGAGGTCGTCGGCGTCCTTGAGGTCGAGCGCGACCGAGCGCTTGTTGCGGTTGATCGAGAGGTAGTAGGTCGACTCACCGTCGCGGACCGGCGGCATCCAGCTGCGGGTGTCGTCGCCGCCCGGGCCCTCGACCTTGACCACCTCGGCGCCGAGATCCGCCATCAGCATCGACGCGTACGGCCCGGCGAGGATGCGGGAGAAGTCGGCCACCAGCAACCCGCTCAGCGGGCCCTGTCCGGTGGGTTCCACTCGCACCTCCTTGTTCGCTCTACGGACGGGCGTCCGATAGTCGCACTCACCCGGTCGGGAGCGCCACCGGCACCGACTGGTAGCGGGCGAAGTCGGCGCTCACGTCGCCCGCGGCCTGCAGCAGCAGCGGGAGGTAGTCGCCGGTCAGCGTGGCCATCGACGTCTCGGCCGCGTGCACGGTGACGTTCATGGCCGCGATGACCCGGCCGGACCCGTCCCGCAGCGGCGCCGCCACCGAGCGGATGCCGGGCGCCAGCACCTCGTCGGTCAGCGCCCAGCCCTTGGCCCGGACGTCGCGCAGCAGCCCGTCCAGCTCGGCCCGGTCGGGCAGGTGCCGGGCCGTGACGCCGGAGCGGGACGGCTCGGCCAGCGCCGCGTCCAGCTCGGCCGGCTCCAGCCCGGCCAGCAGCACCTTGCCCAGCGACGTGGACGGGGCCGGGAACCGGGTGCCGATCTCGACCCGCAGCGCGATGATCTTCGGCACCGCGACCCGGGCCGTATAGACGATGTCCGAGCCGTCCAGCTGGGCGATCGAGCTGGACTCGCCGGTGCGGGCGACCAGCCGCTCCAGGTGCGGGCGGGCCACGTCCCACAGGCCCAGGGACTGCACGTAGACCATGCCCAGCTCCAGCACCCGGGGGGTCAGCCGGTAGCCGCCGGGACCGCCGCGCGCGTAGCCCAGCTCCTCCAGGGTGAGCAGGATCCGGCGCGCGGTCGGGCGGGCCAGGCCGGCCGCCGCGGCGACCTCGCTGAGCGTCAGCACCGGCCGGTGCGCCCCGAACGCCTTGATCACGTCGAACCCGCGCGCGATCGCCTCGACGAAGTCGGGGGCATCGGTTCGGCGGACCACGGCGTCACCCTAACCCGGCTGTCCGCTGTGCGGACGAATTTGATCCCGGGCAATCCTGCGGAATCGGACGCCGGTTCTTGACGGTGCCCCAGCGACGGGACAAAGTGACCACCAATCGCCGCTGTCCGTCCAGCGGACGCCTGTACGTCGAGGAGGATCCATGACCGAGCTCGCACCCGGCCGGCCGGTGGTGTTCCGCGGCGGCACCGTGCTGCCCATGGACGACCAGCGCAGCGTGCTCACCGGCACCGACGTGCTGGTCGTGGGGGAGCGGATCGAGGCCGTCGGCCCGGACCTGCCGGTGCCCGAGGGGACGCTGGAGATCGACGCGGCCGGCGGCATCGTGATGCCGGGCATGATCGACACCCACCGGCACATGTGGCAGACCGCGATGCGCGGCTACGGCGCCGACTGGACCCTCACGCAGTACTTCGTCTGGTACTACCTGGAGCACGGCAAGTCCTTCCGCCCCCAGGACATCCACGCCGGCAACCTGCTCTCCGGCATCGAGTCGCTGGACGCGGGCGTGACCACCACGGTGGACTGGTCGCACGGGCTGCAGACGACCGAGCACGCCGACGCCGCGGTCGACGCGCTGCAGGCGGTGCCGGGCCGGTTCGTCCTGGCGTACGGCAACATCCAGGCCGGGCCGTGGGAGTGGTCGGCGGCGCCGGAGTTCCGCGACTTCGTCAGCCGCCGGATCACCCCGGGCGACGACATGCTCGGCTTCCAGATGGCCTTCGACGTCACCGGCGACCCGGCGTTCCCGGAGAAGGCGGCCTTCGAGGTCGCCCGCGACCTCGGCGTGCCGGTCATCACGCACGCGGGCGTTTGGGGCGCCACCAACGACGACGGCATCAAGCTCATGTACGACAACGGTTTCGCCGTCCCCGGCACCGTCTACGTGCACGCGGCCACGCTGTCGGAGGACTCGTACCAGCGGATCGCGGCCAGCGGCGGCACCGTCTCGGTCTCGACCGAGAGCGAGCAGAGCGCCGGCCAGGGCTACCCGCCCACCTGGAACCTCCGCTCGTACGACATCCCGGTGTCGCTGTCGATGGACACCAGCGTCTGGTGGAGCGGCGACCTGTTCTCGGCCATGCGGACCACGCTCGGCGCGGACCGCTCCCGCGAGCACCACGAGGCCCACGCCAAGGGCGACACGATCACCAACTGCCACCTGCGGGCGGACCAGGTGGTCGAGTGGGCGACCCGGGGCGGCGCCAGGGCCCTCGGTCTGGACGGGGTCGTCGGGCAGCTGAAGCCCGGCCTCAAGGCCGACGTCGTGCTGATCAAGAACGACCGGTCGCCGGCGATGTTCCCGATCCTCAACCCGTACGGGCACGTGGCGTTCCAGGTCCAGCGGGGCGACGTGCACACGGTCGTGGTCAACGGCCGGGTCGTGAAGCACGAGCACGAGCTGGTCGGCATGGACCTGCGCGCCGCCCAGGCCGAGGTGCACTCCACTGTGGACTACCTGCGCTCCGAGCTGGGCGAGGAGGTCTGGCAGAAGGGCATGAACCCCGACGTGCCGGAGACCGCGCTGCTCGACAATCCTTACCAGTACACCGACTACTCGTCCGGCGCCACGCACGGACACTGAGACCCACGTCGCCGCGGCGGGCTCCCCGTACCCGCCGCGGCGGCGTGTTTTCCGCGTCGGTCAGCGCCAGGGGGTGGCGGGGCGGCAGCCGGTGGTGCGGTCCGAACCCTGGATGACGACCGTGCCGTCGGGGGTGGTGTAGCACTCGATGTCGCCCTGCGTGCGGGTCTCGATCGGGCGGCCGTCCCGGCCGTACGCGGTCACGTCGACCCTCCCGCCGCCGCCGGTCAACCGGGCCAGGTAGGTGCCGTTGACCGGCGCGATCCGCGTCGACCGGTCGTCCACGCGCACCCGCACCGTCGCGACCCTTCCGGTGACCCGGCCGGCGACGGTCCGGCCGGTCTCGTCGCCGCCGTCGAGGTCGATCGAGATCGCCCCGGGCAGCCACTGCAGGGCGACCGGGTTGCCGCCGCTGTAGCCGCCGGCGTTGTAGTTCCCGGCCTTCCGGTCGCAGGTCAGGGCCACGCCCGGGCCGTAGAGCAGCACGTGCAGGTCGCCGTCGGCATACCGGAGCACGTTGTAGGCGTGCACCGCGTCGCGGACCAGCGGGCCCTGGGTCTCGCCCGGCCCGGGGGTCGGGTTCACGTGCCCGATGTCGCCGCCGTACGCCTGGCCGCAGCCGAGGTTGATCTGGCCGAGCTCGGCGGCGCTGACGCCCGGGATGCGGGCGGGCGCGGTGGCGGCCGGCGCGGGGCGCGGCGCGCTGCCGATCGACCCGGAGCCGACCAGGCTGGTGGCGTCGACCGGGCCGCCGCCGCGCAGGACCGCGGCCGGCACGGCCACCACCAGCCCGACCGCCGCCACCGCGGCGGTCAGCACCGCGGCCCGGCGCCGCTGCCGGCGCCGCTGCCGGCCCCGCCGGACCAGGTCGGACGGCCCGAAGCTGAGCGGCGGCGCCGACCGGGCCACCGCGTCCAGCCGGTCCCGGACCGCCTGCTCGTCGTCGTACGTCATCGTGCTCTCCCCTCCCGGGTGGCCCCGCCGGTGCGCGAGTCCTGCAGGACCCCGCGCAGCGCCGCCAGCCCCTTCGACGACGAGCTCTTCACCGTCCCCTCGCTCACCCCGAGGACCCGTGCGGTCTCGGCGATGTCGAGGTCGGCCCAGTACCGCAGCACCACGGCCGCGCGCTGCCGGGCCGGCAGCCGGGCCAGCGCGGCCAGCAGGTCCAGCCGGTCGTCGGCGGGATCGGCCCGGGCGGCCCGCTCCGGCAGCTCGGGCGCCGGGTGCTCGCGCCGCCACGGCCGCCGGTGCTCGTCCACGACCGTGCGCACCAGCACCCGCCGGGCGTAGGCGTCGACCGACTCGCGCCGGTCGATCCGCCGCCAGGCCAGGTAGAGCTTGGTCAGCGCGGTCTGGGCGTGGTCCTCGGCCCGGTGCCAGTCGCCGCAGAGCAGGAACGCGGTGGTGCACAGCAGCCGGGAGCGCGCCGCCGCGTAGGCGGCGAACTCCTGCTCCCACTCCGGGCTCGTCACGTCGACTACACGGGCCGACCGGGGTTCGGGGTTGCCCCGGTCGGGTCGGCGCGCACCGTAGGAACCTAGTGCGCCGGTGCCACAACATCCGGGGCGCCGACCTCGTTGAGAGGACGTGGAGTTCTCCCAGTACGTGACGGCGCGGGGCCCGGCCCTCGAACGCTTCGCGTACGTGCTCACCGGGGACGCCGACCTGGCCCAGGATCTGGTGCAGACCGCGCTGCTGAAGGCGTACCGGCGGTGGCGCTGGGTGGCCCGGGTCGAGCATCCCGACGCGTACGTGCGGCGCATCGTCACCCGCTCGTACCTGGACTGGCGGCGCCGGCGCAGCAGCAGCGAGCAGCCGGTGGACGCGGTGCCGGAGCGGGCCGGCCCGGACCTGGCCGACGGCGTGGCCGACCGCGACCAGCTGCACCGGGCGCTGCGCACGCTCACCCCCCGGCAGCGGGCGGTGCTGGTGCTGCGGCACTACGAGGGTCTCGACGACGCCGCCATCGCCGGGCTGCTGCGCTGCGGCGAGGTCTCGGTGCGCAGCCACGCCAGCCGCGGCGCGGCCCGGCTGCGGGCCTCCCTGGACCCGACCATCTCCCCCGGAGGATCGCGATGACCGACGTCGACCGGCTGCTCGGGGCCGGGTTCGAGGAGCTCGGCCGGGAGGCCCCGCACGACGCCGACCTGGCCGGCTCGGTCCGCCGCCGCGGCCGCCGGCAGCTCGCCGTGCTGGCCTCCGCCCTGGCCGTGGTGGTGCTGGCCGGCGCGGCCGGGGTGGCCGCCGTCCGGCTGCGCACCCCCGCGCCGGCGCCGGCGGCCGCCGCCCCGGTGCCGACCGTCGCCCTGGCCGGTTGCCCGGCCCTGGCCACCGGCCCGCTGCCGGAGTGGGCGCGCACCGGGTTCTCCGGCCCGGACCCCGGCATCCCGTTCGCCCGCAGCCGGGACGGGCGGTTCCTGGCCATCGTGTTCGGCAACCCGCTGAGCGCCCCGTCGTTGCCGGACCGCTCCAACAAGATCCTCTGGGTGCTGGCGCCGGTCGCCGGGCCGACGGTGGAGCCGGCCCCGGGGCAGTTCTGGGCCCAGGCCCGGCTGGAGGGCACCGGCCTGTCCGTGCGGCGGGACATCGGGTCCGCGCCCGGACCGTCCATAGTGGACCTGCCCCGGGCCGGCTGCTGGCAGCTGGAGCTGCACTGGGGCTCGTACACGGACTCGATCAGCCTGCGCTACCGCGCTCCCTGACCGGGCGGCGGGCCGGCCGGGGACGCCCCGGCCGGCCCGGCACGCTCAGTCCTGGGGCTCGGCCATCTGCCGGTGCGCGGCCGCCTTCATCTTGTCCGGCAGGATCTTGTTCATCGCCCCGGTGAGCTTGGTCGTCGCCGAGCCGGCCACGACCTTGTCGTCCTCGTCGAAGAGGGCCCTGAAGCCCTGCTCGGCCACCTGCGCCGGGTCGTCCTTGGACGAGGACTTCCCGACCGGGGTGTCGTCCATCCCGGCCCGGTGGAAGAAGTTGGTGTCGGTCGGCCCCGGCATCAGCGAGGTGATCGTGACGTTGGTGTCCTTCAGCTCGTTCTGCAGGGCCTCGACCCAGGACTGCAGGAAGGACTTGGTCGCGTTGTAGACCGACTGGAACGAGCCCGGCATCGTCGACGCGATCGACGAGGTCACCAGCACCTTGCCCGCGCCCTGGGCCAGCAGGTCGGGCAGCAGCCGCTTGGCCAGGTGCACGGTGCCCACGACGTTGAGGTCGATCATCTTCAGCTCGGCGTCCAGGTCGGTGTCCACGAACGCGCCACCCAGCCCGACGCCGGCGTTGAGAGCGGCGGCGCCCAGCGGCCGGGCGTCGGCGCTGACCGCCGCGTACAGCTGCTCGACGCCGTCGTACGTGCTCAGGTCGGCCTGCACGGTGCGGACGTCGACCGTGGTGGCGGACCGCAGCTGCGCCGCGACGCCCTCCACCCCGTCGTCCTCCGCGCACAGCACCAGGTCGAAGTCGTGCTCGGCGAACTGCTTGGCCAGCTCGCGCCCGATGCCGCTGGAGGCACCGGTCACGAGGGCCAGCACGTGGGTGGGCTCAGTCATGGGCCTCGGACTACCCGGGCCCGGCGGTCTCATTCCCCGGCGGTCAGCGTCCGGTGCTCGGAGATGAGCTTCGCGTAGCGGCGGCCGGAGTCCTTCACCGTACGGACCTGGGTGTCGTAGTCGACGTGCACCAGCCCGAACCGCTTGGCGTACCCGTAGGACCACTCGAAGTTGTCCAGCAGGGACCAGACGAAGTAGCCGGCCAGCGGCACCCCCTGCCCGACCGCGCGGACCGCGGCGGCCACGTGGGACTCGAGGTAATCGGCCCGCTCCAGGTCGGCGACGGTGCCGTCGACGACCTCGTCCGGCCAGGCCGAGCCGTTCTCGGTGACGAACACCCGGGGCACGCCGTAGTCGTCGGCGACCCGGGTCAGCAGCTGCTCCAGCCCGGCCGGGTGGACCTC
>DATINN010000804.1:0-4342 GCA_035474175.1 Mycobacteriales bacterium
ACCGAGGTCTTCCGGGCCGAGGGCATCGAGCTGATGCTCGGCTCGATCAAGCGGTCGCTGGCCGACTTCGGCGTCGTCTTCGACGTCTACTTCTCCGAGGCCACGCTGCACGCCAACGGCGAGATCACCGAGGCCGTGGACCGGCTCAAGGCCCAGGGCCACGTCTTCGAGGCCGACGGCGCGGTCTGGCTGCGGACCACGGACTACGGCGACGACAAGGACCGGGTGCTGGTCCGGTCCGACGGCCGGCCGACCTACTTCAACGCGGACGCGGCGTACTACCTGGACAAGCGGCGGCGGGGGGCGGACCGGACGGTCGTGCTGCTGGGCGCCGACCACCACGGCTACGTCGGCCGGATGCGGGCGATCGCCGCCTGCTTCGGCGACGACCCGGACGAGACCGTCGAGATCATCATCGGCCAGCTGGTCATCCTGCGCGGCGGCCGGATGAGCCGGCGGGCCGGCAACCTGGTGCTGCTGGACGAGGTGCTCGGGCTGATCGGCGCCGACGCCACCCGCTACGCGATGGTCCGCTGGTCGATGGACTCGCCCATCGACATCGACGTCGACGTCTGGGCCGCGCGGACCAACGACAACCCCGTCTTCTACGTGCAGTACGCGCACGCCCGGCTGGCCTCGCTGGCTCGCAACGCGGCCGACCTCGGGCTCACGCTGCCGGCGCCGGACGCGATCGACTACGGCCTGCTGGCGCACGAGCGGGAGGGCGACCTGCTGCGGGCGCTGGCCGAGTTCCCGCGGGTGGTGGCGGCCGGGGCCGAGCTGCGGGCGCCCCACCGGGTCGCGCGCTACCTGGAGGAGCTGGCCGGGACCTACCACCGGTTCTACGACTCCTGCCGGGTGCTGCCGAGCGAGCACCCGGACTCGCCCGGGCCCGAGCTGGCGGCGGCCCGGCTGGCGCTGTGCGAGGCGACCCGGGTCGTGCTGGAAAACGGTCTCGGCCTGCTCGGCGTCTCCGCCCCGGACCGCATGTGAGCGGGCGCTCGCGGCGGGGGCCGGCACGGAGGGAGCGCGAGGGCTCGCAGCGCGAGCGGGGAGCGACGAGGGCCGGTCGGTCCGAGCTCGCGAGGACCGGCCTGTCCGAGGAGCGGACACGGTGAGGACGCATGAGGCCGGCGCGCTGCACGCCGACGTCAGCGAGCCGTCGCTGGCGATCCTGGTCCCGCCGGCCGACCCGGGCGCGCTGGCGGCGGCGGTCTGGCCGGCGACCGCGGTCCGGGGCGAGGACGGGGGCCTGACGCTGGGCGGGGTCGACGTGCGCGCCCTGGCCGCGGACTACGGCACCCCGGCGTACGTGCTGGACGAGGCCGACTTCCGGTCCCGCTGCCGGGACTTCGTCCAGGCCTTCGCGGGCGCGGACGTGCACTACGCGGCCAAGGCGTTCTGCTCGCTGGCCGCCCTGCGCTGGGTCGTCGAGGAGGGGCTGGGGCTGGACGTCTGCTCCGGCGGCGAACTGGCCGCGGCGCTGCGGGCCGAGGTCCCGGTGGACCGGATCGCCTTCCACGGCAACAACAAGTCGCCGGCCGAGCTGGAGGCGGCGCTGGACGCGCGGGTCGGCCGCGTCGTCGTCGACTCGTACGCGGAGATCGCCCGGCTGGCCTGGCTGGCCGAGGAGCGCGGGATCCGGCAGGGCGTGCTGGTCCGGGCGACGGTCGGGGTCGAGGCGCACACGCACGAGTTCATCGCGACCGCGCACGAGGACCAGAAGTTCGGCTTCTCGCTGGCCGACGGGGACGCGTTCGAGGCCTGCCGGCGGGTGCTCGACCACCCGTCGCTGGAGCTGGTCGGGGTGCACTCGCACATCGGCTCGCAGATCTTCGACACCGCCGGCTTCGAGATCTCCGCCCACCGGGCGGTGGCGCTGCTGGTCCGGCTGCGCGACGAGCTGGGCGCCTCCCCGGCGTACCTGGACCTGGGCGGCGGGTTCGGCATCGCCTACACGGCCGCGGACACGCCGATGGACGTGCCGGCGCTGGCCGCGTCGATGCGCGAGATCGTGGCCCGGGAGTGCCGCGCGGCCGGGCTGGACATGCCGAAGCTCGCGGTCGAGCCGGGCCGCGCCATCGCCGGCCCCGCCGCCATCACCGTCTATGAGGTGGGCACGGTCAAGGAAAACCCGCACCGCCGCTACGTCTCCGTCGACGGCGGGATGAGCGACAACATCCGCACGGCCCTGTACGACGCCCAGTACACCTGCGTGCTGGCGTCCCGGGTCAGCGACGTGCCCGCGGTGCTGAGCCGGGTCGTCGGCAAGCACTGCGAGAGCGGCGACATCGTCGTGCGCGACACCTGGCTGCCGGCCGACCTGGTGCCCGGCGACCTGGTCGCGGTCGCGGCCACCGGGGCCTACTGCCGCTCGCTGGCCAGCAACTACAACCACCAGCCGCGGCCGCCCGTGGTCGCGGTCTGCGGCGGGAGCAGCCGGCTGGTGGTCCGGCGGGAGACCGTCGAGGACCTGCTCCGGCTGGACGTGCCCTGATGGCCGCGCGCACCAAGCGCAGCACCTGGCTGCTGGTGATCCTGGCCGTGCTGGTCGTGCTGCTGGCCTCGACCGGGGAGGGCGGCGGCTCGATCGTGGCCACGCTGGTGGCCGGGGTCGTCGTGGTGTGGCTGGTGTTCGGCGTGATCTTCCGGCGGCGGCGGTGAGGGTCGCGCTGCTGGGCTGCGGCACGGTCGGCACCGAGGTGGTCCGGCTGCTGGAGGAGCAGGCGGCCGACCTCACCGCCCGCATCGGGTCGCCGCTGGAGCTGGTCGGGATCGCGGTGCGGCGCCCGGCCCGGCACCCCGGCGTGCCGGCCTCGCTGCTGACCACGGACGCGGTCGCGCTGGTCAACCGGCCCGACGTGGACGTCGTGGTCGAGGTGATCGGCGGGCTGGAGCCGGCCCGCGGTCTGCTGCTGGATGCCATGAAGACCGGCAAGTCGGTGGTCACGGCCAACAAGGCGCTGCTGGCCGAGGACGGCGCGACCCTGCACGCGGCCGCCCGTGACGCCGGCGTCGACCTCTACTACGAGGCCTCGGTGGCCGGCGCGATCCCGCTGCTGCGCCCGCTGCGGGAGTCGCTGGCCGGCGACCGGATCACCCGGGTGCTCGGCATCGTCAACGGGACGACCAACTTCGTGCTGTCCCGGATGGACTCGACCGGGGCCGGGTTCGCGGAGGCGCTGGCCGAGGCGACCGCGCTCGGCTACGCGGAGGCCGACCCGACCGCGGACGTGGACGGGTTCGACGCCGCGTCCAAGGCCGCGATCCTGGCCGGGCTGGCCTTCCACACCCGGGTCACCGCCGCGGACGTGTACCGGGAGGGCATCTCCGCCGTCACCGCCGCCGACGTGGCGTCGGCCCAGGCGATGGGCTGCACGGTCAAGCTGCTGGCGATCTGCGACCGCACCGAGGACTCCGTCGGCGTCCGGGTGCACCCGGCGATGATCCCGCGCACCCACCCGCTGGCCACCGTCGGCGACGCCTTCAACGCCGTGTACGTCGAGGCCGAGGCGGCCGGGCAGCTCATGTTCTACGGGCGCGGGGCCGGCGGGGCGCCGACCGCGTCCGCGGTGCTCGGCGACCTGGTCGCGGTGGCCCGCAACCGGCTGGCCGGGGGCCGCGGCGCCGGCGAGTCGGCGTACGCGGACCTGCGGGTGCGCCCGGTGGGCGAGTCGGCGACGCGCTACCACATCTCCCTCGACGTGACCGACCGGCCGGGCGTGCTGGCCGCGGTCGCGCAGGCGTTCGCGGCGCACGAGGTGAGCATCTCGACCGTGCGCCAGTCCGGGCGGGGCGACGACGCGACCCTGGTGCTGGTCACGCACGTCGCGCCGGACGCGGCGCTGGCGGCGACGGTGGAGGACCTGCGGGCGATGCCGATCGTGCGCGAGGTCGCCTCCGTGATGCGGGTCGAGCAGGCCTGAGCGACGGCTACTCTCTTCGGGTGACCATCGCGGCGACCCGTTCCGTCGGCTGGCCCGGCGTCATCGAGGCGTACCGGGACCGGCTCCCGGTCGCGGTCGGCACGCCGTTGGTGACGCTGCTCGAGGGCGGGACGCCGCTGCTGGCCGCGCCGACGCTGTCCGCGCGGACGGGGTGCGACGTGTGGCTCAAGGTCGAGGGGCTCAACCCGACCGGGTCGTTCAAGGACCGCGGCATGACCGTGGCGATCACCCAGGCCGTCGCGGCCGGGTCTCGGGCGGTCATCTGCGCCAGCACCGGCAACACGTCGGCGTCCGCGGCCGCCTACGCCGTGCGGGCCGGGCTGACCTGCGCCGTGCTGGTGCCGGCGGGCAAGATCGCGCTCGGCAAGCTGGCCCAGGCGCTGGTGCACGGGGCG